>JANRMG010000042.1:0-2510 GCA_033761855.1 Candidatus Caenarcanales bacterium | reverse complement strand
TAAAAGGACTATGAATTAGCCCTAAATTTCATATTTTCAACGATAGGAAATAGAAATGAAAAGCTAATGCTAATATACATTTTAATCAAGGAAAGCAAAATCGGCAGTCCGAACTGAATACCTGTTTTAGTTATATAAAGTATGGCATTTATGATTAACTGCGCTGTAATTTAAGTAATTTTATATTTTGTATTAATTTGATTGACAGATTTATACTTTGAATTCATTGTATTCCTTGCATTTTCAATGGAAAATTGCCAATTTATCTTAATCTGTTTATCATTCCGTTCTTTGACAATAGCAACAATTTCAGCTTCAAGCTTATCTTGTGAGGGGATCCTCCTATTTAAACATTGCTTAGATAGAGCTGAAAACTCGATTTCTATCATATTAAGCCAACTGGCAGATTTAGGAGTGTAATGAAGTTCAAATCTTTGAGCCAGTTGATAGGCTTCATCTGCTGGTAATTTTTCATAAAAAGAGCTAAAATTATGGGTATTTAGATTATCTTGTATTAATCTAATTTTGACAGCGTTAGGATATAATTTAGCCAACTCTTGCATAAAATCAGTATATTCCTTTTTAGTTCTTTGCGTATAGACTTTTGTAAATCTAAACCCTTTTAAAGGTTCAATCGCACCTAAAAGGCAACAAGAACCATTCTTTTCATACGCATAATGTTGTTTGGCAACTTTGCCTTCTTGTGTAGGAATTGGCGCAACTGTATCGCCAATCAGAAAACAAGGGCGTTCATCAAAGCATACTATTGGATATAAAGGGTCGTAAGGCAAAGCATATAGACCTAAAATATTTTCCATACGTGCAAGGAAGCAAGCATCAATTTTGCCTATACACCAATAAATTTTTAAGTGAGGTTTCACTTCATTTTTTTTAAAATTAAACCTACATGGTTGTGTGAAATATGCTCACAGTATCCTAATTCAACCGCTTTATCTGCTAACAAACGTAAACTCCATTCGGCGTGTCCTTGGGGGGCTTGGCTACAAGCTAAAGCCGTTATTTTTGCCCTTTGCAAGCCCACTATTTCTAAGGGACGACCGCTACGAGGTTTATCATCTAAAAAGTCTAATCCACTAGTGTTATAACTATTTCGCCACTTTAAAACTGTCAGATAGCTACACCCAACTACCGAACTGACTTCAACACAAGTTTTACCTGAATCTAAAAGTTGTAAAGCGGTTGCTCTTTTGTATTTTTGGACTTTCATGCTACCTTTGGACAGAAGTTCTTTCAAGGTAGCTTTATCAGAATTACTAAGTTTTATATGCTGCTTCTCCATTTGTTAAAAATTTTGAAGCAATTAACAAAATATTTATAAATTTATATTACAGTGTATTAAATACACTGTAAATTAAGTTTTTTTAAATTTTATATTGCTATTATTCATAGCATCATAATGACGCTTGAGCTTGGTTCTTGCTTTTTGAATAGAGAACTGCCAATTGATTTTGATTTGTTTATCATTACGTTCTTGTATGATGGAGGCTATTTGTTTATCAAGTTTTTCTTTTGTTGGAATCCTACGATTCAAGCATTGTTTGCTGAGCGCAGCAAACTCGATGGCAACGGCGAACCGTTTCTATCATATTGAGCCAACTGGCTGACTTAGGAGTATAATAAATTTCAAACTTTTGTGCTAACTCAAAAGCCTCATCAGCAGGCAAGTTTTCATAAAAAGAACTGCTGTTATGAGTATTTAGGTTGTCTTGCTCCAATCTAATTTTAAGCGCATTAGGAAATACTTCCATCAACGCTTTCATAAAAAGCGCATATTCTTTTTTGGTTCTTTGGTCATAAACCTTCGCAAATCGTTTGCCTGTCAAGGGTTCTATTGCGGCTAATAAGGCACAAGAACCGTTTTTTTCATACGCATAGTGTTCTTTTGTTACCTTACCAGGCTTGATGGCTTTGGGTTCAATTACATCTCCAATGAGGAAACAAGGACGCTAACTTGCAGTCCGCCATCAAAACATACCACAGGATATTTTTCGTTATATGGTTGAGCATACAAGCATAAAATTTGCTCCAATTTAGCGATAAAACTGCTATCCATTTTTCCTATGCACCATGTGCGTTTAAGATGTGGTTGTAAGTCGTTTTTTTAAGAATCTCGCTTACCTAAGTGTGAGAAATTCCTTCACAAATACCTAATTCTACTACTTTATCAGCTAAAAGCCGAAGTGTCCATGTAGTATGAACTTCTGGGACATCACTACAAGCTAATGCAGTGATTTTTGCACATTATATGCCTGAAATGACTATCGGACGACCTGTCCTTTGTTTATCTACTAAGTATTCCATGGCACTTGATAATTCAGCTTTGTGGAGGTATTTATTGTATATTTCTTTCATAGCGGGGTAAGTCATTCCCAATTCTTGACCAACTTCTTTATTGCTTTTTCCTTTATCTAATAGTAAAAGAACTGCTATACGTTTATATATCTTAACTGTCAATGAGCTTTTTGAAAAAAGACCTTCCTATTCCCAGC
>JANRMG010000041.1:0-3372 GCA_033761855.1 Candidatus Caenarcanales bacterium | reverse complement strand
GCGAGTGGAAGTTCAGCCTAAAGAGAAGCCAGCGATCGATCCAATGAAACAGTGGATGAGTTTAGCAAAGTTAGGCAGTTACGGTCACGCTGCGGTTGATGAAAACTCAGATGCACAAAGCAGTGATGAACAGGTCGCTTTAAATACTACCTCCGGTGCTGTTAACAACACACCCAGTTCAGTAACCTCTCCAGTTTCAGTTGCTTCCGTGCCAAATCGCACAAACATAAGCAGACCAGAGGATGAGGGAACGTGGGAAGGCGGGGAAGGCTTTTCGGAAAATATCTCCGCGTCTGGCCAAACTGTTAGCTCAGCACCATTCGCGTCTGTGCCAAAGGCTACTCCGGTAATCAGAACACCTAACACTCAACAACCTTCTGATGATGACACAACGGCTGAAGAAGCCAGTATTTTGGCAGGGGTTCCTTCGGATGATGGGTCAAATGAAGAGGCAAACATTCTCACCGGGACTCCCTTAGCGGATGTGAGAAACCTTCAGTAGACCGAAAAGTTTTGCGATCGCGCCTAAAGGTTAATAAAATGTAGCTGATGATACAAAATTTCCTGACCTACAGAAAGCTGGTTAACCGCCAAAGACTGATTAGTAAATCTTATCTTTTAAGGGTGTTAACCGATCTTTTGTCAAAGCAGAGGCAAATAAACTTGGTTAGCTACTTCATAACGAAGATCGATGGTTTGACGTAAAAATTCCAGCATTTGTTTAAGAGTAAATAGGTTAGATAAAATTTTTCGACTACCTCTTCTTTTTCGACTCACGTACTGCCATAATAAATAAATCCAAATATTGATGATTAAAAAAGCTAACGTGACGAACAAAAATCTAATTATCGGGTTTTTAGCAGTAGTTTTGATTCGGCAAATATTTTTCATTCGATAGCTACTCTCTATCCCGAAACGCAGACGGTAATTATGATGGATAGATGCCGGAGATGAACTAACTTTATAAACAACGTAAGCAAAAAGCTCTACTCCCTTTTGTCTTCGTTTACCTTTTTTATATTTACAAACTACCACGACGGCAAAAGTAACTTGACCATATTCTTGACTAGACATAGTATAAGTGGTTTGATAACTACATCTACCTCGCATTAAGCTTCTAGTACCTCCCTGTTGACCTCGAATAATTACAGGCATCATAAAAGGAATATCTAAAGCTTGTAGCCAACGAATTACTGGCACACAAAAAAACTCGCGGTCTAAATACAAACCTTTGAATTGTAGCTTTAAAGGTTCAATTAATGCTAAAAGGTAAGTTAGAATCGCTACCTTAGTATCTTGACGACGTATCGCTTTAATAGCGAGCGTAACCCGTTTCCCCTTTTTAATTAAGTAGAGAGTAGCATAAGCATAAAAAGAGCAAGTCCCATCCTTGGCTTTACTTCTATAAATAAATGGTAATTCTGATGGAGATGGAGACCCATAATAAGGAATTAAGTTAAAATCAATCGCCATTTTCTGTGCGGTTTGTTTTAACTGGCTAGGTAAACGGCTTTGTAATGCCTGATTCAAGGCGATTTCTAATTTATTCAGATTATCATATTTGTGCAAATGATAACGAATATTATTACTGGTTGGTGCATTTGTTAATACTCGTGCTGTATTTTCTATGCTATCTCTTTGAGTTGCCGCTCTGATTAAAATCTCAAAAATGGTTTGTTGATGGCAACTTCCTTGGGTACAAATTGGAATATGTTCCTCTAAACAGCTAACCACCGTGTCTAGAGTTTGGCTGTCTGTTAATGCTGGACTGCTGGAATTAGTAGCCAAGGTGTATTCTCCTTTATTTTAACAGGAATTTTTCACCTATTTAACTTAACAGAAGTTGATAAAAGAGTTTTCATAAAAGTTGTTTTGTGCATATTCATAGGTTGGGTTGACACTCCCTTATTGATTAACTTTCCTTATATAAGGGTTGGCTACAAGTCGGTCAGAGAATGTATTGCTCAATACATTCTCTGACCGACTGAGAGTCCACATTGGCCCTATTTTCTGAGCGATCACAAAACTTTTCGGTCTACTGACAGTACTTCTAGTCAATGCGCCTTTAGGCGGTTGGACAAAACCATTAGGTGTCTCCATCCCAAATTCTTCCAACAGTTCAATCGCCCGTACTGTGGAGATATGTCGCCCTTTTTTGTTACTGGTACGGATTTTCATCGCCGCGATGACCTCGCAGTAACGTTCCATATCAGAGAGTGAAAGTTTTCTGGGTGTCCCGCTATCTGAGCGGTTTATAGATTTTGGACGTGATGAATTACGCAACGCCCGATATAACGTATCAGTTGACACTCCATACAGTGCGGCTGTTTCTTCAATGAGAATTCGACGCTCTTGGCAACGACTAGGCAAAGATTCGAGGCGGTGGCGTAAATTGATGAGTGCCTCTGCCGGGATTTGCTTATGTACCATGTTAGTTATTTATCTCTGCAATGTAGTTGTAGAGCGTTGGTTTGGAAATTCCCATCAACTTACATATTTCAATAATGGTGTGTTGACCTTCGGTATAAAGTTTGACTGCTAATTGGCGTTTAGCTGGGTCAAGGGCTTTTGGTCTTCCTCCCTTGTGACCGCGCTTACGCGCTGCTACAAGTCCAGCAGTTGTGCGTTCGCGGATTAGGTTGCGCTCAAATTCTGCCAATGCGCCGAACAAATGGAAGATTAGTCTGCCACTGTTATTTGTTGTGGAGATGGATTCTTGTAAACTTTGCAACCCAATTCCCTTCTCATCTAACGTAGACATAATCTCGATTAAGTCTTTGAGCGACCTTCCCAGACGGTCTAACCGCCACACGACCAAAACATCACCAGTCCGTGCTACCTCCAATGCTAAGGAAAGTCCAGGTCTTTGGGCTTTTGCACCACTTATACGGTCGGAGTAAATTTTCTCACAACCAGCAAGCTGCAAAGCATCCTTTTGCAGGTTCAGATTTTGGTCATCTGTTGAAATTCGGGCATAGCCTATCAACATACTTTGAACCCTCAACAAGTACATATACTTGTTACTTAACAGCGTATGTTGCCTTTGATATAATTACCGAGTTTCGTTACTAAACTTGATTCGGTTTTTGGTTCGCAATCTGGGTGGTAATAACAGTAAAAAAAACGACCGTTTATTTTACCTTATAGTTGCAATTAATCCTGGCTGAAATTTCCATATTCAGTCAGGGTGTTTTTTTAGGAAACTACTAAACTCCCGTGTGGCGGGACTTTCACTTAGTTGCAATTAATGCTGGTCGAAACGGATGATTGCAGGTTGGTTGCAATTAATCCTGGTTCAGTTGCAATTAATCCTGGCTGAAGCGCAATTATAGTTGCATTTAATCCTGGTTTGAAAATGTCTTGATTGCAGGT
>JANRMG010000040.1:0-4475 GCA_033761855.1 Candidatus Caenarcanales bacterium | reverse complement strand
TTCCGAGCGTTCCAAGAAGTATTTTGAAGCAACCTTGGCTTATGTTTCTGCTGCCTTCAATCTTGTGCTTAGACTCTTTGGCTCTTTTGCTAATCTTTCTCTCTAGTTTAATCCGCACCATTAGTTATTACTAATTAAATCAATAACTGCTTTGACAACTTTATCGAGCGTACATTTGGATAACATTACTTCAGAAAGTTTGAATTTTTTAAAAGGAGACTTATTCTCTATACCAATTTGGATTCTTTTTCTTGTCTTAAATATATATCTGACTATCGGGTATTTATTATTTTGTTGCAGTATAGGATGTTTATAAAGAATTTGATTACGGAGCTTTCCAATCATTGTTTTAATCAAGCAA
Source organism: Candidatus Caenarcanales bacterium (assembly GCA_033761855.1). Taxonomy (GTDB): domain Bacteria; phylum Cyanobacteriota; class Vampirovibrionia; order Caenarcaniphilales; family Caenarcanaceae; genus JANRMG01. The sequence goes on along the minus strand of JANRMG010000040.1, from coordinate 4,114 downwards.
ATAAAATTAAGTAATTAAACCGTTCCTCGTGACTACAACTTTAGTCGAGAAAAAAGCTTAACAGCTTATAAGTTCAAACAGCTGTAAGATATTGTTAAAAATTATTAGGATTTGTTTAAATTGTTGAAATCTCAAATTTAATGAAGAATGTATTCAAATGAATCTACTTATTCGGACTAATGTATATTTTTGCAAGGTTGTACCACCAGGGACTTTTACCAAGCTTCTCTTGATTGTTGATTTTCTCTTCAAGTCTCGCTTGATGTCCGGTTCTAGCAATGAATGTAGTCCACGCTACTATTTGAGCAATGGTGTCATTTATGGCTGTTCTTTCAGATTCAGAGACCATTCCTAAACGAGCAGCGGGATCCAAAAGGTAAGTAAATGACGAAGCACCCCATTTAATTGCTTGTGAAAACGGGAAAGTAAATAAACCGATTCCAACTCTAAGTTCTTGAGCTTTCACTGCGTTAATGTCGTTTAATTCTCTATATATTCTATGCCGCCCTGGAATAGCTTTTCGCAAGGGACTCAATGCAAGTGTAACTGTTCTTGAATTGAAAATTGGATTGTCCTGTAAATTTGGCACTTCTTGAGATACGGCTGATGACAAGGCAGAAAGCATAAAAACACTATCAACTACGAATTGTCTCCTAGAAGTAACTGAACTACCTATTGAAAAATTGAAATCTGATAAAACTTTATTACAAATAGACAAATAGTCCTCGGTTGTAATTTTTCCTTTCCTAATAAATATAAGATTCAACTCTGACGAAATTTTCTCAATTAAATGAGCACTTAATAATGTTTCACCATGAAAAGCAAACAAATTACCTATATTTGCAGATGTTAATGGGTGAAATTTTGAAAAAGCTTTGTTAGTAAAAAACTCAATTCCAGCTCTTGCACCAATTAAAAGAGGAATAGATGGAGTATAAGCAATAAAACTTGCAATTCTATCAGCATTTAAAATTGCTGTTGTTCCATCCGTTTCCTTAACCTTCCCAAATATAACTTTGCCAAACTTTGCAACAAATCCAGGAACCAGATCCAGTGTTATAGGATTAATAAAAAGCGTTAGGTTTTTATCTTTAAGTTGATTAGGAGAAGGTTGCCTGATAGACTTTGAGGAACAGGAAGCTAATAGACCACCAGTTAATATTAAAGCCCCATTTGCAAATAATTTTCTTCGAGAAACTTTCAACTTCATATTTTTTTAGTAAATAATCATTATCTATTAAATTAGTATTAATGAGTTTGTCTGTTGAAAAAATTTTTTATTAATTAACTATTTCTTAAACTTTCTTCTTCTGCGATTTTTTGATCACCCATTTAATCGGCGTGCCTTCAAAGTCAAACTCCTGACGCAAAGAGCGCTCCAAGAATCTTAAATAAGACTCTTTAACTTTTTTTGGCTCGTTAACAAAAAGTGCAAAAGTGGGCGGTTTAGTTTCTACCTGAGTTAGATAATAAATTTTAAGATCTTTGGCTCCAGCTTTGGCAGGCTCATGAATAGTTGTAAGCTCACGGAAAACATTGTTTAACAAACCAGTTGAAATCCGGCGGTTGTAGCTCTCATTAACTTTTAAGCACTGTTCCAAAATGTTTTCAACTCGCTGTCCTGTACTTGCGCTTGTAATAACGACAGGAGCATAATCCACAAATTTTAGATGATACTTAATTAACTTATTGTATTCGTCGAAAATATTTTCGGTTTTCTCGATTAAATCCCATTTGTTCAAAACAATTACACAAGCTTTAAAGCGAGATTGAATCAGGGAAGCCAGCTTTTTTTCTTGATTAGAAACACCCTCGATTGTACTCAAGGCAGTTGCATCCATTACTAAAACCGCCACGTCGGCTCTCACCAAGCCTTTAATGGTTCTGTCCACCGAAAAACGCTCCAGTTCACCATAAACTTTGGATTTGCGTCTTAGACCGGCTGTATCAATTAATAAAAACTCTTTGTCTTTGTAAATTAACTCTGTATCAAGTGCATCTCGTGTTGTTCCGGCTTCATCATGAACCAAAGCGCGCTCGTAGCCAACTAAAGAATTTAACAAGCTGGATTTCCCAACATTAGGTTTTCCAAGGATTACAACTCTAAGTTGCGGATTTTTTTCTATACTGGATTCATATTCATCTTTGTCTTGCTTCACCACTTCCTGGATCCGAGCGAGCAAATCATTAACTGAGCGCTTGAAAGTTGTACCGAGCGAGGAAAAAGCAAGAGGCTCACCAAAACCTAGGTTGTAAAATTCAGCCGAAAGAGTCTCTAATTCGGTAGAATCAATTTTATTGGTTAAAAGAATAACCGGTTTGGGATTTTTCTTAGTACGCTCCCTAAGCATCTTAGCGACAAGAGTATCGGTGGTTGTAACGCCAGCTCGAGCATCCGTTACAAAAATTATGCAATCTGCCTCTTCGATTGAAGATTCTGCTTGACGTTGAACGCCCTGAAATAAGCTCTCTTCGCGGAAAAACAATCCGCCTGTATCAATAATTCTTACAAAAAAATCTTTGTCTTCATCCGACCAGCGAGCCAAGTTGACGTCTGCATAAATTTTGTCGCGGGTAATTCCCGGCTGATCTTCTACAATAGAGCGGCGGCCGCCAATGAGTTTATTAAAAAAAGTGGACTTGCCAACGTTGGGGGCACCAACTATCGCTATGGTAAAGAGTTTATTGGGTTTAGTTTGTACGTTCTTCATTTAACTGTTGCTTGTAGAGTCTCATGCTGAAAGACGATTCGGCCATTCTTTATAGTATGTGTAACCTTGCCTTTAAACTTTTTGTCTTTCATCTGATGGCCTAAAAATGGGGTGTTTAAAGATTTTGAGTGGAAATTGTCTTTGTTTAAAGTCCATTCATAATTTGGGTCAATAATAATAACATTAGCCTCGGAGCCTGGCAGTAAAGAAATTTGAGTTTCAGGTAGTCCCAGAGCCTTACAAGAACCTAAAGTGAATAATTTAATTAAATCTTTGGGCTTTAACTTCCCTTTGTGAAAAAGTTCCTCTAAAGTAACAAGAAAAGTAGTTTCCAAAGAGCTAATTCCAAAGGGGGCTTCATCAAAAAGAGTGTCTTTATTAAATGGTTTTTGCGGTTGGTGATCGCTGTAAATATTTTCAATCGTTCCATCTAAAATTCCCTCAAACAAAGCTTCTTTATCTTTGGCCGTCCTGAAGGGAGGGTTCACTTTGAAATTTGTATTATATTCAGCAATGTCTTCTTCGGTAAAGCTTAAGTAATGAGCCGCCACACCCGCTGTAATATGCAAGCCGTCCCTTTTGGCCTGACGAATAAGCTCCACCGAACGAGCACCCGAGAAACCAACAAAGTGAACTCTTGCCTTATATCCCTCATTCTGCAAGGCTCTAATTACTTCCAATTGTTTAGCAAGTTCACAACTTTCTCCTTCAGCCGGCATTCCCGAAAGACCCAAAGTCAATGAAATTTTACCTTCATTCATCTGGCCATTATTCTGCAAAGATCTATCAAAGGGTTGCGAAACAAAAACCGCTCCGATGGAAGCTGTATACTGCAATGCAACTTTAAACAAAAAAGAATTCATGCCCGAGCGCTCGAAATCACCGAAGGCAACTGCTCCACCCTCAAATAGTGTTTGAAATTCAGTAATTTCTTTACCCTCTAAATTCTTGCTAGCAGCGGCGATTGGCAAGATATCAACTAGTCCGCATTCTTGAGCTTTTGATTTTAGATATTCTAAAATGGTTACATTGTCGACAACTGGCTCAGTAAGAGGTGAAAGACAAACATGTGTAAAACCACCTGCTGCAGCGGCTCGGCTTCCGGAGGCAATTGTTTCTTGCGATGGAAAACCGGGATCACAGAAATTAGCCTTAGTATCAATTAAGCCCGGAGTCACCCATTTGCCCTCTGCATCGATTACTGTTGCCTTTCTTGGATAAGCTTGGTGATCTTGCTTCCCCCCTTTAGGGGGGATTGAGGGGGGGCTAACAATCTTGCCTTGCTCTATCCAGAGATCGGATACTTTTGGTTCGGAGCTATCTGTAGGGTTTATTAAAAGGCCGTTTTTTATAATGAGCATTGAGGCGAATTGAATGCTTACTGCTTACTTAGTGAGGATTAT
>JANRMG010000039.1:0-13842 GCA_033761855.1 Candidatus Caenarcanales bacterium | reverse complement strand
AATATTAAAAGTCTCAAAAAAACAATTCTCAAATAGATTAGGCTTTGAATTAATTAGAATCTAAAATCCCCTCTTCAAAATCCCGGTTGTTAGAAGTTCCAGCCATGCTGTTACCATGACTGTGTCCTCCACTATTGTTACTACTACCACCATGTGAAGCAGCCATTCTGGAAGCTAAAGTGGAAGGTTTAATTACAGTTGCTGTTGATTGAGCATAATACTCGTGGGCTGGAATTCCTCCCTCTTTGACTATTTCATCAATTAAAGTTTCTAAATCCAAAAAGTAATCTGCAACATCCATGAGGATTGGTGAAGTATTAACTCTAAAGCCAGCCAATATTACTTGTTTGCCGCTTTTTGCAATATTATCTAGAGCGTATGCAAAGTCCTCGTCGCCCGAGACCAAAACAATGGTATCTACCGATTTACTGAGATTGAGCATGTCTACGACAATTTCAACGTCCAAGTTGGCTCTTTTGGTTCCGTCAGGAAACACTTTTAATTCTTTTTGAACAACTTTATAACCGTTGCGCTTCATCCAAAGCAAGAATCCCTGTTGTTTGGAGGCATTTTCATCAACTCCTGTATAAAAGAAAGCACGCATCAAAGGGCCATATTTACAAAAAACACCCAAAAGTTTTGCGTAATCAATTTCAATTCCAAGGGAACGCGCAGCGTGGAAGAGGTTGTTACCATCAATAAAAACAGCTAACTTACCAAATTCTCTATGAAGTTCTAATATAGACATATCTTAAAATTTCCTTATACTTTCACTTTATTTTATTACAAATCATTCTCAAGAGCCAATTATTAAATTAATTACTGAATTATTTTATTCTGTTAAATAGTATTCCCGGATCGTTAAGAAGTGTCTCGGATTTAAGTTGGGCCCATTTTCTTACAGTTTTATAGGCATTTTGCGGATTTTTATCCAAAGTTTCAGCAAAAACACTAAGCATTTTCTCAGCCATAGCTGGAATAAAAGGATAAATTAGGTTAGCCACAATTCTTAAACCCTCAAGGGTTTCAAGCAGACAAAGTTTTGCTGTGTGTAAATCCTCGGGTTTTTCGCTCTTAACCAAATTCCAGGGCTTTAGTTCTGTCATATTTAAATTCATTTGGTCGACGAAATCGAAAATGGCTGTCAAAGCCAAATGTAACTCGTAATTCTTTAAGTGTTTTTCCACTTTGTCCGCCAACTGAACCGCAGCAGTAGCTATTGGTGAAGAAGAATCTAACTTTAAATCCGGCACTTTACCCTCGCAGTTGGTTTGTACAAGCTTTAAAACCCGAGAGAATAAGTTTCCAAGACGGTTGGCAAGATAGGCATTGAGAGTTTCTATAAAAGATTTTTCAGTGAAATCTCCGTCCTGGCCAAAGGGAATAGAAAACAAAAAGTAAAACCGAACGGCATCTACTCCGTATTTATCAATTAATTCGTGCGGAACAATGATGTTGCCTCTGGTTTTGCCCATTTTTTCGCCGTCTTTGGTTAAAAAGCCATGGCCAAAAAGTTGTTTAGGTAATGGAAACTCGGCCGACATTAACATGGCAATCCAATAAACAGCATGGAAGCGAAGTATGTCTTTCCCGATTAAATGCAAATCGGCGGGCCAAAACTCAAGCTTCGCAACTTCTTTAGCCAAATTATCTTCTTGGTCAAAGTCCTTAGAAAACACCACTTCTTCTTCCAAAAGCGGAGAGAGATAACCAAGAAGCGCATCAAACCAAACATAAATAGTTTGGTTTTCGTCTCCAGGAACTGGAATTCCCCACTTTACTGAACTACGTGAAATGGGAAAATCCTTTAAACCCTCATCAATCCAGGAATTTACTTCATTTTGTCTAAAGCGCGGCTGGATGAAGTCAGGATTGTCTTTAAAAAACTTTTTTAACTTATCGCTGTACTTTGAGAGCGCAAAGAAATAATTCTTTTCGGAATAATTTTGTACTTTAGTATGATGAGTTGGACAGAGTTGGCCCGGAAGCAGCTCTCTTTCATTCTTGAAGTCCTCGCAAGCGAGGCAATACAAGCCCTCATAGTTGGCTTCATAAATATCGCCTTTGGTGTGTACACGCTTAAAGAAAGCTTCTACAACTTTATTGTGCTTTTCACCAGAGGTACGGCTAAATTTTTGGAAATCGATGTTGAGACAAGCCCAAAGCTCCTTGAATTTTTCGGTGATTTCGTCGCAATGCTCTTGCGGTTTTATGCCTCGTGCCTCGGCGGTGTTTTCGATTTTTCCTCCGTGTTCATCGACTCCTGTGAGCATTAAGGTTTTTACGCCGGCCATTTGCCAATATCTGCAAATAGCGTCGGCAGCAATTGTGGTATAAGCGCTACCAATGTGCGGTTCAGCGTTAACGTAATAAAGCGGTGTCGTAAGGAAAAACTTTTCTGGCATTGTTGATTACTTGATTTATCAATTAAAAATTCTTTTCAATTTTAGCTTTGTATATCATTTATATTCTTGAATGAAATTTCAGATGAATTAATAACTAATGGTGCGGATTTTTAAAAGACTTATAAACAAGTGATGGCAAAAGATCTAGGAAACACAAAAGCTTAATTTCTGAATTTTTTTTAAGGGAGGTTACAAAGGGAGGTTACAAGCGGCTTACCGCCAGCCCCTTGCATCCCCGCTCCCGGGTCGCGACGACCCGAACCCTCTATTTTTCTGGAGGTGCACACGCCCAATGCGCCTCCCAGAATCAGGATTCTTAACGGCGCATTTCTTTACTGGTGGCTTCTGACATACACGCACCTTTAGTTATTAATGCGGTTTCAAGAGGCAGGCAGCAAGCAATTAGCACCAACTATTTCAACAGCAGGTATTATTTTGAACGAACTCAAAAACAAAAATTCATTTGTATACTTATCATCAAAGCCTACCCAAAAACACTAATGAAAGTTAAAGCAGCCGTAGCCTGGGGATCCAAACAACCTTTAAGCATAGAAACAGTGGATCTCGAAGGGCCAAAAAAAGGTGAGGTTCTGGTGCGCATTGTTGCTTCGGGTGTTTGCCATACAGATGCTTATACTTTATCTGGCGTTGACCCCGAAGGGATCTTCCCCGTTATTTTGGGACACGAAGGTGGGGGAATAGTTGAAGAGATCGGCGAGGGAGTAACTTCACTTCAAAAGGGAGATCATGTCATCCCGCTCTACACACCGGAATGCAGAACATGTAAGTTTTGTCTTTCGGGTAAAACCAATCTTTGCCAGCGCATCCGTGAGACCCAAGGAAAGGGCTTAATGCCTGACGGAACAACGCGTTTTTCTAAAGATGGAAAACCAATTTACCATTATATGGGGACATCTACTTTTGCGGAATACACGGTCGTCCCCGAGATTTCTTTAGCCAAGATTAATCCGCAAGCCCCACTAGAAAAGGTTTGCTTGCTGGGTTGTGGCGTAACTACCGGAATAGGAGCGGTTTTAAACACTGCCAAAGTAGAAGAAGGTTCTAATGTGGTTGTTTTTGGAATTGGTGGCATTGGCTTGTCGGTTATTCAGGGCGCCCATACGGCCAAAGCTAAACAAATAATCGCCATTGATATAAATAATTCTAAAAAGGAAATTGCTCTTAAATTTGGAGCAACAGCCTTTGTAAACCCTTCTGAAATCGAAGGAAACATCGTTGAGCACATAATAAAAATGACTGACGGGGGCGCCGATTATTCGTTTGAATGCGTCGGGAGCACAAAGCTTATGCGCCAAGCCCTTGAATGCTGCCACAAGGGTTGGGGACAATCCATAATTATTGGTGTTGCTGGCGCTGGAGAGGAAATTTCAACCCGGCCTTTCCAGTTAGTAACGGGGCGGGTCTGGAAGGGATCGGCCTTTGGAGGCGTAAAGGGACGGACTGAACTACCCGGTTTTGTTGATAAATATTTGTCGGGCGAAATTAACCTCGATGATTTAGTAACCTACCAAATGCCAATCGAAGAAATTAACCGCGCCTTTGATTTAATGCACGAAGGCAAAAGCATCCGTAGTGTTGTGACTTTTTGAGATGAAAAAACTTAAAGAACACAAAACTTTTGATGGTTCTACTCAATTTTGGTCGCACAGCTCCCAAAGCACCAAAACCGAGATGAAATTTGCAACCTTTATTCCAAATGGCAAAGTAAACGGTTGCGTCATTTGGCTCTCCGGACTGACCTGCAACGAAGAAAATTTTATTACTAAAGCTGGTGCTCAAAAATACTTAGCTGCTGCTGGTTTTATGGTGCTTTGCCCCGACACCTCGCCTCGCGGGTTAAATCTACCTGGCGAGCACGACTCTTATGACTTTGGCTCTGGAGCGGGGTTTTATGTGGATGCTACAACAGAAGCCTACAAGGAGCATTACCGCATGTACAGTTATGTCACGGATGAACTGTATGAGATAATCCAAAGGCATTTTAAGCAAGATAATATTTCGATTATGGGTCACTCTATGGGCGGGCACGGAGCCTTGGTGATTGGCCTAAGAAATCCGCAAAAATTTAAAGTCATTTCGGCTTTTGCTCCCATCGTTAATCCGTGCCAATCAGCGTGGGGAGTTAAGGCCTTTAGCGGTTATCTTGGCCCGGAGCGTGCTCTTTGGAAAGAATATGATGCCTGCGAATTAATAAAAGCTGAAAAGACTCACCCAAACAAGATTTTAATTCACCAAGGAACCAGTGACGAGTTTTTGGAAAAACAATTACTTATCGAGAATTTAGTAAAGGTTTGTGAAAGTACTGGCCAGAAGCTGGAAATTAAATACGCCGAGGGTTATGACCATAGTTATTACTTTATATCTACTTTTATTGACGAGCATGTTAGGTTTCATAAAGAATTTATAAAGAAAAATTTAGCCAAACCCATTTACACAGAGAGGGAATACAGAGTATAGTCAAAATAATTATCGATTTAGAGGTTTTTACAATGAGTAAAGAGAGAAGCGTAAAAAAAGAAGAAAAGAAAAAACCCACTAAAACCCTCAAGGAAAAAAGAGCTGAAAAAAGAGATAAAAAGTAAGTTTAAAGTTTCTTTCTCATAAAGATTTTTAGTAAATTATTTTAAAGTCAGTTTTTGCTATTTGGCTTTACTAACCCACTTATTATCTTTAACTCTAAAACGCCAAGGCAAATCAATGTGCTCTTCAGCATATGCAATTCCCACTCTTGAGCTTGCAATGATTTTATCAGAGCTCACAGCTATTCCATGATCCTCAATCCAAATAGTATCTCCAGTCAAATCTGTTCCATAATGCTTACACTCAATACCAAGCGCCTGCGTTAAAGCCCCTGGTCCAGCTGTGAGGCTTGGTAAAACTTGTTCTTTATTTCTTCTTTTAAGCATAACCTCAAGACCAACAGTCGGTTCAATAGCACGCACTAAACATGCATGGGGAGTACCTTCAGGAGCAGTGACTATATTAAACAATGCATGAATTCCATAACAAAGATAAACATAAGCTACGCCTCCTTCAGAAAACATAATTTCGGTGCGTTTAGTTCGGCGGTTTAGATGTGCATGGCAAGCTTTATCCTCTGGGCCCATGTAGGCCTCTGTTTCTACTATCATTCCACCGGTCAGTTCACCATTTATGTTTGCAAACAAAAACTTACCCAATAGCTCTCTGCTAATTAAGAGTGCATTTGAGCGAGTATAAAAACTTTTTGCCAGTTTCGACATTTAGATTTTTCGACATTTAGATTTAAGTTTAAAAGTTTTTCTTATTTAAAATTTGCAACTCAAACACAAAATTAAAAACCTCTTAGTTTTTTAGATTATTTGCTAGTATGCGATTAATAGAACCAATCCACAATAAACAATATGATTAAAGCCTATGCAGCAGAAACTCAAGGTGGGGAGCTTAAAGCCTTTGAATATAAGGCAGAAGCACTTGGAAACGAGCAAGTCGAAATTAAAGTTGATTATTGTGGAGTTTGCCACAGCGACCTTAGCATGCTGGACAACGAATGGGGAATGACACAGTACCCTTTTGTTCCCGGCCATGAGGTAGTTGGAATTATCAGTGAAATTGGTAAAAACGTTAAAACTCTTAAAGTTGGTCAAAGGGTTGGGTTAGGCTGGTATGCAGGTTCTTGCATGCATTGTGATTTATGTATGTCTGGCAACCACAATTTGTGTTTAACCGCTGAAGCAACAATTATTGGAAGGCACGGCGGTTTTGCCGACAAAGTAATAGCTAAAGAAGAATGGGTAATTACTCTCCCTGAGGCTATTGATCCGGCAAAGGCTGGCCCGCTTTTTTGTGGAGGTATTACAGTTTTCAATCCATTTGTACAGCAAAATATAAAACCAACTGATAGAGTGGGAATTATCGGAATCGGTGGACTGGGGCACATGGCAATCCAATTTGCTAAGGCTTGGGGTTGTGATGTGACTGCTTTTTCTTCTAGCCGCGACAAAGAAGAGGAAACCCGAAAATTGGGAGCGCACCACTTTATTGATTCCCGCGATACAGAGAGCATGAAAAAAGCCACTAATTCTTTAGATATGATTTTGTGCACCGCAAATGCTGATTTAAACTGGGAAGCATATATTTCTTTACTTCGCCCAAAAGGCAAGCTGCACTTTGTTGGGGTAGCTCCAAGCCCCGTTGCAGCGCATGCATTCTCGTTGATAGGCTTACAAAAGTCAATCGCAGGAAGTCCTCTTGGTAGTCCGGTAACAACTAAGCAAATGCTTGAATTCAGCGCTCGTCACAAAATTGAACCAATCGTTGAATTTTACAAATTTGCCCAAATCAACGATGCAATGGAAAGATTAAAGAGTGGAAAAGCCCGTTATAGAATCGTTTTAGAGCATTAAAAATTTGTTCAGAAAATCTCTGAATGGAAGGATTGAAACTAATTTTTTAAAAGACATAAATAGATTTTTGATTGTCTTAAAATTAGATTTTTCATTCAAAAACCTTTCCTGCAGGCTTTTGAATTGAGCGGATTCTCTATATTCCTTGGTGTTTTATAAAATTGGGAGATCTTAGCTTCCAGATATACAATTGATTGCAATAACCAAAAACTCTAAAGAAACAAAAAAGGAAACACTCCCTTTTAGAGAGTATTTCCTTAGAACAGAAAATGCAATAAAATGTTATTCGCGTGTATCTCTGTTTCCACGCCTAAGGTAAACCTTTATTTTCCGTTTAATTAAAAATGAAGTTAAGGCACCTTTATTCATAAATTCTTTAACTTAAAAACAAAACAAATTAAATAAGAATTATGGGTAAGAATGATAGAACCTCCCTTCTGTGATTGAATAAGAGTTTTCATTCTCAAAGACAATAGTACTCAAACCCAAGGTCTTTGAAACCTTTGATTGAGAGCTCTTATCTTTATATCCATTATTCCGCTTTCCTTAGATTAAATCCATTCATTATTATTATAAAACATTTATAGTAAATTTTTACCTTTACCATTAACCGCATATATAAAGAGTATTTGAACTTAGGGACTGAAAAATATAGCTGAACACAAAAAGCTTCTTAAGGAAGCAACTAAAGCATTTAAGAGCCAGAAAATAATTTAGACAAAATATTAATTATTTTGATAGTGAAATATAAAATTAGTTTAATTCTTTTCATCGACCGAAAAAGCAATCCCTAATACTTTAAGTCGCTTGTGATTGAACGTCATTTAGATTAATAGTTTTATCGACCAATTCAATACTTTCAATATGGCCTGTACCTGCTCCAGAAAGTCCAGCGCTAGTACTCGTATTGTTAAAATAATTATCAATCAGGACACTACTTCCATTACTCATATTAATTGCTAAGCGGTCAACAAAAGTGTCTCCATTGGTATCAATGCCCTGCATAGAGGCTAAAGAGCCAGAACTAAAGAGTTTAAGATCTAAACTATCATTCAAACCGCCCGAGTCTGAGACTGTATCTGTTCCAAAGCTACTTGTTCCAACATGGTAGCTGTCGTTACCAGTGCCACCTTGCATAGTGTTATTGGCGCTATTGCCAGTTATAGAGTCGTTACCAGAACCAGTGATGATTTTTTCAATTTGATTGCTATTCCAATCTATGGTGTTAATTCCATCGTCGACCTCGTGGCCCGCTCCAGATATGAGTTTGACTGTCAAATCAGTTGTTAAATTACTTAAATTTACTGTGTCTGTTCCAGAGCTATCCACGATGGTATCAGCACCGAAAGAGCTGTTAAAGTGGTAAGTATCGTTACCAGCTCCACCTGTTAAGGTGTTGTTACTGCCATTACCTGTTATAGAGTCATTGCCAGAGCCAGTAAGTATGTTTTCAATCTCGCTGTTGTTCCAATCAATAGTATTGGTACCGTCTGAGACTTCATGCCCAGAAGTTGAGTTTAGATTCACAATTAGATTTGCTGTTAAAGAACTTAAATCTACAGTGTCTGTTCCACCGCTATCCATTACAGAATCATGGCCAAAACCAGAGTTAAATAAATAAGTATCATTTCCTAAACCACCATTTAAAGTGTTATTAGCTGTATTACCCGTAATAGAATCGTTACCAGAGCCAGTAGAGACATTTTCAATAACATTGCCTGACCAATTTACCGTATTCGTTCCATCGCTAATTTCATTGCCAGCTCCCGAGTTTAGGTTCACCGTAAGATTATTGGTTACACCCCTTAAATCAACTGTGTCTGTTCCAGAGGTATCTGTTAAGGTATCCTGTCCAAAAGTACCGCTAAACAAGAAGGTATCATTTCCGTAGCCACCATTGAGAGTATCATTTCCGCCTTTGCCTTCAATTAGATCGGCAGCAGCACCCCCGGTTAGAGTGTTGGCACTATTGGTTCCGGTAAGTGTCGAGATAAATGCACCGACCGCAATTGAAACAGTGGCTGTATCGGTTCCACCGTTTCCATCGCTGATTGTATAGGTAAAGCTGTCTCCTCCAGTATAACCAGTGTTTGGAGTATAGAGTAAGCTTCCATCAGCGTTTATAGCCACTGTACCGTGAGCAGCAGCACTTACAGAAACGACAAAGAGAGTGTCTCCATTGCTGTCTGTATCATTGCCTAAGACATTGAGCGCAACTGCCTGATTCATCTGAGTAGTGAAGCCATCGTTAAAGTCATGGCCAGCGCCTAAATTCAGCAACAAGCCCGTTCCGCTCAGAGTATCTATAACTGTGTTTGTTGCGGTATTAATTACGCTGATTGTTCCACCAACAGTATTAAAGACATAGGCTCGGCTTCCATCTGGAGAGATTTCTATACTATCTGGTCCGAGACCAACATTGATGGTTGCAACAACAGTATTGGTTGCAAGGTTAATTACGCTTACTGTATTGCCTACCAAATTTACTAATCCACTGTTTGTAACATAAGCAAATTGTCCATTGGGAGTTATTTTTATATCGGTTGGATTAATTCCTACATTAATTTTAGTTACAACAGAGTTATTGCTCGTGTTGATGACTGTAACAGTATTATTTGTATCATTCGTTACATAAAGCCTTGTTCCGTCAGGACTCAATTCAAGGTTTTCTACACCATCTGGTGTTGTCCCAATCTGGATTCCCAGCAAGTTAAGCAGAGGTGAAGTAAAGTTAATTGTATTTATAACGGTATTTGTTGCTGTGTTAATAACGCTCACAGAACTTCCATTGGAATTAGACACATAAACTCTACTTCCATCTGGAGAGACTTCAACGTCATTGGGTGCACTGCCAACGTTAATGGTAGCCACCACCGTATGAGTGTTGTTATTTACCACACTTACAGTTGTCCCAAGCAGTCCTAGAACCCCGTAATTGGCAACATAGGTAAAGTTACCATCGGGGGTTATATCAAAAGCTTGGGGATTTGTTCCAACGTTGGTGCTTGCTATTACTGTTTGGTTGGTTAAATCAACCACTTTGAGTGTGTTATCGCTGCTGGCAACATAAGCCAATGTTCCATCCCCATTTACCCATAAAGCGCTTGGTGTACCAATTCCCAAAGACAGAGTTTCGGAAAGCGTGCCATTAACTGCATCCAACAAAGAAATTCCTTCAATCGTTGAAGAAGCAAGATAAAGATGAGGAATATCACTGACTGCATTAGGCGCGCCGTTAACCGTAAGACTGACTGTAGCCGTACTCGTTCCTCCAGCACCATCGCTGATGGTGTAAGTAAATGTGTCGGTTCCAAAGTAACCGCTGTTTGGAGAATAACTTAGAGTGCCATCACCGTTGATACTAACGGCACCGTGAGCTCCCTGCGAAACGTCAGTTATAGAGATCGTATCGTTATTAACGTCTGTATCGTTGAGCAAAACGGCTATATTAGTTGGCGTATTTTCTTGAACTACAATATTTGCATCGTTATTAGCTACTGGAGCAGAATTTAGGACTTTTACAGAAACTGTGGCTGTATCCGTTCCACCATTTCCATCGCTAATTGTGTAAGTAAAGGTGTCATAGCCCCTATATCCTGTGGTAGGAGTGTAAGTGATTGTTCCATTTTGGTTTACGACAATATTTCCATGCGCTGGGTTAGTGGTAGAGATGATTGTTAGGGAATCTCCATCGGGGTCGCTATCATTAGCCAAAACATTCATTATGACAGGAGTATTGGTTTGTGTTTCAAAGCCATCGTCACAGGTTTCAGTATCTTGAGGCTCTCCCTGTCCGGTAATCGTTCTAACCACAGTGTTAGTAGCGAGATCCAAAACACTAATAGTTCCGGTTAAAATGTTTGTGATGTAGGCCTCCGTTCCGTCGGCACTAATGCTAATTCCCAGAGAGTTAAGCAATCCCCCGACCGTATCAACAACAGTGTTGGTTACCGTATCTATAATTCTTACGCCTAAAGCTCCCACTGCATAAAGTAAAGTGCCATCAGGACTCAAGGCAACATCGCTTACACCCAAGCCAACTAGAATATTTTGAACCACCGTGTTTGTGCTTGTGTTGATAACACTGACGGTGCCACTTAAGTTATTGGCAACATACAAAGTACTGCCATCGGTACTAAGATCTAAAGACTTAGGCGAGAGTCCAACATTAATTGTGCCAGTTATAGTATTTGTATTAGTATCCAAAATGCTTATGGAATTACTGCCCGAGGCGACTATGTAGACCTCTCCTCCGTCAGGACTGACGGCAAGATCCAAGGGACCAAGCCCGACAGAAACATTGGCAAGAATAGCGTTATTTGTTAAATCAACCACACTAACGTTTCCATTAGTTGAGTTTGTAATATAAGCGGTCAGCCCATCTGGACTGAGTTCAATTCCTTTTGGTCCGCTCAAACCAGTAATTGTGGCAGTTATCTCGTAAGTTGCAGTATCAATAACCTGCAAGGTGCCAGCTAAAAAGTTAACTAAAAAGGCCTTGGTACCGTCTGGATTGAGTGCAATATCGATGGGGCCATCACCGCATGGAATAACCGCTTTAACAAGTCCAGTAGTGGCATCAATAACGTTAATTTGGTCGTTCGCGTAATCACAAGAGTAGAAACAGTCGAGGTCATTAACCGCATTAGGCGCATCATTAACTGAGTTTACTGTAACGTTAACAGTTGCAGTGCTTGTTCCACCGTTTCCATCACTGATTGTGTAGGTAAAGCTGTCGGGACCGAAATAATTTTCGTTAGGAGTGTAAGTTAAAGTACCATCTCCATTTATGCTAACGGTTCCGTTGCTTCCTTGCGTAATTGATGTGATGCTTAAGCTGTCTCCATCAGAATCTGTATCGTTACCCAAAACACTAATGGTGACGGGAGTATCCTCGTTAGTTGTTGTTAAATCGTTAACTGCCTGTGGAGCATCGTTAATTGGTTTTACATAAACAGAAACTGTAGCTGTATCAAAGCCGCCTTTTCCATCAGTAATTGTGTAGGTAAAGCTGTCTGAACCATTAAAGTTAGCATCTGGTGTGTAGGTAATAGTTCCATCTGGATTAACCACCGCTGTTCCATTTGCTGGATCGCTAGCCGCTGTAATCGTAAGCGGATCACCGTTCGGGTCTGAATCATTAGCTAAAACATTTATAATTACAGACGTATCTTCATTAGTTGTAATTCCGCCACTCACTTCTCCATCCTGCGGCTCTGAAAGACCGATTATGGTATCAATAATCGTATTGGTTGTTAGGTCTATTACGCTGATTGTGCCATTAATAGCACTGGTTACATAGCCAAACAGCCCATCTACGCTGATATCAATTCCGAGCGGATTTAAAATTCCTAAAATTGTATCAACAATTGTGTTAGAAGATAGGTCTATAACACTGATTCCAAGGGTGGTAATAACATAAGCCTTTAATCCATCTGGGCTTAATTCAATTTCATTGGGGCCCAATCCAACAATTATATTTGTAATTATTGTATTGGTATCTGTATCAATAACGCTGACCGTACCGCTTAAATTATTGGCGACATACAGCTTAGAACCATCCAAACTTAGTTCTAAGCTCTTTGGATCGAGCCCTACATTGATGTTACCAATAACAGTATTTGTTAATGCATCTAAAACAGTTACTGAATTGCTAACCCCAGCGGCTATATAAACTTTTCCACCGTCAGAGCTGATTTCAATGTCTGTTGGACTTAAGCCTACTAAGACACTAGCAATAACTATATTGTTAGCTAAATCAACCACACTGACTGTGCCATTCAACGAGTTTGTAACAAAAGCCTTCAAACCATCAGGGCTTATGCATATTCCAGTTGGGCTATTCAAGCCTGTAATTGTAGCCGTAATCTCTAAGCTTGTTGTATCTAACACTTGGATTGTGCCTTCCAAGAGATTACAAATAAAAGCTTTGGTCTGGCTGGGATTTAGCTCAATCGAGATTGGTCCATTGTCGCAAGGAATTACCGAGATAACCGCTCCGGTTAAAGAGTTAATAATACTGACTGTATCATTCAAGAAATTTGGTACAAATAAATAGCCAACATCATCAACAGCGTCCGGTGGAGCATTTACATTTAATGTTACTGTTGCAGTGCTTGTTCCACCGTTACCATCGCTGATTGTGTAAGTAAATGTATCGCTTCCCGAGAAACCTGTGTTGGGCGTGTAAGAAAGAGTGCCATTCGGATTGATTACAACTGTACCGTTTGCTCCTTGCGTAGTAGAAGTCACACTCAAAGTGTCGCCTTCGGGGTCTGTGTCGTTGTTAAGGACATTTATATTTGCGCTGGTATTTTGTTGAACCCAAATACCTGTATCGTTAACCGCAGTAGGAGCATCGTTAACTGAATTAACAGTTACATTGACTGTAGCCGTACTCGTTCCTCCATTACCATCATTGATAGTGTAGGTAAAGCTATCGGTACCAAAATAATTTGCGTTTGGTGTGTAGGTTACTGTACCGTCTCCATTGATTGTGACTGTTCCGTTAGTACCTTGAGTTGTGCTTTGGATTGTTAGTGGATCTCCGTCAACATCGGTGTCATTACCCAAAACACTGATGGTAACAGGCGTATCTTCGTTAGTAGTTGTTAGATCATTACTAGCCACCGGCGGATCGTTGATATTATTTACAGAAACGTTAACCGTAGCGGTACTCGTTCCACCGTTACCATCACTGATTGTGTAGGTAAAACTGTCGGGGCCAAAGAAGTTTGCGTTTGGTGTATAAGTTACTGTGCCGTCTCCGTTGATTAAAACAGTTCCATTCGCTCCCTGAGTCGTTGATTGTACAGTTAAAGGATTTCCATCTACATCGGTATCATTAGTCAAAACATTGATGGTAACCGGAGTATCTTCATTGGTTGTTATTACATCGTTGGCTGCCTGCGGTGCATCGTTGATTGAGTTGACCGTAACGTTAACCGTTGCTGTGCTCGTTCCTCCATTACCATCGCTGATTGTGTACGTAAAGCTGTCTGAACCAAAATAATTTGCGTTCGGTGTGTAGG
>JANRMG010000038.1:0-7548 GCA_033761855.1 Candidatus Caenarcanales bacterium | reverse complement strand
TACAAATCAAGAGGAAAATGCAAACCAGATTTTATTTAGAAGTGAGCGATCAAAAGTAGAATTAGATAGTTCCAGCTCTTCGATTATTTGGACAGCTAATAGTTTTTTAGATGATGAAGAATTTAGATATTCATTTATTTCAGGCTTAAATCACTTTAAAAGTAAAATTCAGACTATCTCTAACTTAGCTTGGATTAATGACACAAAAAAATTTAAAACTCCAAAAGTCGAAAGTATGAAATGGTTAAGTAACGAATTTAACGAATTGGCTTATGCTGCTGGTTTAAGGAAAATTGCATTTGTACTACCTGAAGATGTTTTTGGAAGATTAGGTATTAGACTATATGCACATATAAGTTCAATTCAATTTCAAGACAAGTTTCAGATTAAAGCTTTCAATACTCTTGATAATGCTAAATTGTGGATCAAAGGAGAAGATCTATCAAATATTGAAGAAATAAAACTTACAATAAATCAAAAACCATAACAATTTTTACATACTTTATTTATTAAACTCAATACAAGCAAGAATGTCCTCTCGCTCCAAATCAGGATAGTCAGCGAGAATCTCTTCTGTAGACATTCCTCCGGCCATTAGTTCAAGAATACTTTCAACTGTATACCTCAAACCTCTGATTGTAGGCTTTCCATGGCAGATTTCTGGATTGATAGTTATTCTACTAAGTAAATCTTTCATTTCAGCTCCTAAATTTATAAAGTTGAAAACACCCTAAAAAAACGCCCTCTGAATAACTTGGACAGTAAGTTTGTCCTGGCATAAAGCCAAGTGGAAGTCTCTGCCGAAAGCTCCGTTTCCTAGTTAAAGGTATACTTTGCATCTTCAGCTCATCTGACCTCCATGTAAGAAAAATTTGTCAGAAAAACTTAGATGTCCAAAACAAAGGGCTTTGTTCATAATACAATGCATTCTGGAATTTGTTCAAATTATTAATTTATGAAATATCTCATCAGTTCATTGAGATAGGACATAACTCTGAGAATAAGTTAAACTAAAATAATCTGACAGTTAGACTATGCTTGTTCTTATTTTATTTTCTTTTTTATCGGGCGTGTTTACCTTTTTAGCACCGTGTATTTGGCCAATTCTGCCAATAGTTTTTTCATCATCTTTTCATAAAAAAAACAAATCGGTTGGAATTGTTTTAGGAGTTTGTATTAGCCTTTTTTGTTTAACCCTCGGTGCCTCATCTATTGCAAGAGTAATTATCCTTACCGATGAACAGAAGAGCCTAATTGCCTCGTTGTTAATCGCAATACTAGGTCTAATAATGTTAATTCCAGCTCTGTCTGATAAAGTTGAGACCTTTCTCAGCGAGGTAAGCCATTCGTTGGGAATAAAACCCAAAGATGATTCCAAGTCTGGCTTTAAAAGAGGGGTGGCTACGGGCTTAGCTTTGGGCTTTGTTTGGGCGCCCTGCGCCGGCCCAATTATTGGTGCTATAGTCGCTCTTTCTTTTGCTAGAGAGTACATTTGGCAAGCAGTGCTGTTAACCACTTTTTATGTTTTAGGCTTTGGGATTCCGCTTTTAATCTTTGTTTTTGCTGGTAATGCACTTTTCGAAAAGTTTAAACATTTAAATAAGCTCACCGAAAGACTGCAGCAGGTATTTGGAATCTTTTTAATTTTTACAGCTATTTTAGTTTATGCAAAAATTGACAAACAAATTAGTTCAAAATTTTTGGATTTAGTTCCAAGTTATTCCAAAATTTACTCAAAGATCGATCAGAATAGCTTTGTAAACAAGGAAATAAAGAGCTTAGAGAGAAAAGATAAATAATTCCAGAAATGATGTTCTAATTCATAAATGTGGGCCTTGAATTTGAGCATTTGTAAGTAAAGATCTTAGTTTATCAATTGAATGATTTTTAGGAGAAATTAAAGATTTTATTTTTGCTACTCTTTGAGCTGTCTCGGATGGGTTGTCGGTAAAAAAAGAACCAACAGCAAAGTACTCAGCTTTACTCTTCAAAAGAGCTTCAAAGTCCTTAATTTCAAAACCACTGAGCAAAAAATCGGTGGATGGAAAAATCTTTTTTATACTTTCAAAAAAATTAACAGAATGGACCGGAAAAAGTTTAATCAAATTAATTTCTGGGGCTTGTTTTTTTATTTGGATAATCTCTGTCGGAGAGGCTGCGCCAGGAATGAACAAAATATCTTTTGCTTTTAATTCCTGAACAATTTCGCAATCAAAAACCGGAGAAGCAATAAAATCAACATTAGCTTCTAAAGCGGTTTTCAGCGTTTCTAAATCCAAAACGGTAGCGGCTCCGATTATCAAATGGGAAAACTCGGTTCGGCACCAATCAATTGTCTTTTTAAACTCTACAGAATTTACCGAAACCTCAATAAGTTTAAGCCCTGAATTGCTAAGCAGTCTTATTTGCTGCTGAGCAAGCTCTTGGCTATTAGCTCTAATAACGCTGATGAGTTTTTCTTTTTTTAACGAATGCCAAATTTGCTCTTTGTTCATTCCTTACTGTCTAATTCGGGTTCCGCATCAGCTTTCTCATCTTCGTTTGAACCGGCACTTTCGTCGTTCATTCTGTCAAGCTTACTTAAAATCTCGCAACCCCTTTTAATCGAGTCGTCCAAATGAAAGTTAATGGTCGGAGCAAATCTAAGCTTACATTTACGACAAATATGCCCACGAATGCTCGGAATGGCTTCTTTCAAAACCGACAAAATATCTTCGGCTTTGTTATCCTCAAGGACACTCCAGTAAATGTCTAAATGGTTGTATCCGTTTTTAACTTTAACTTCAGTTATTGAAATAAGCCCATCAAAGCGAGGATCTTTGAATTCCTTGAGCTTTCTAAATTTAATTAAGTCCGCCACCTCTTCTTGGATGCTTGAAGCTAAGCGGTCTCCGCGACTAAACGAGGGTCTTCCCATTCATTTTCCTCCTTAAATTGTTCTTTCTTGAAGCTCTGTGCCCCAGCATTCAACCACATCTTTTTCGATAAGGTCGTTAAAGCCATTAAAGGAAATGCCGCACTCATAGCCTTCTGCAACTTCTTTAGCATCATCTTTAAAGCGTTTAAGATTATCTAATCTTATATAAGCAAGCTCTTTACCACCTCTTACAATCTTGGCCATTGTGCCTCTTAAGATTTTGCCATTGGTTACGTAACAACCAGCAATTTTATTCTTGCCAATACTGAATACTTGCCTTATCTCAGCCGTTCCATGAAGAACATCAATCTTCTCAGGCTCAAGCATACCATTTATGGCTTTCTTGATCGAATCAGTGATTTCGTAAATAATACTGCAGTTATAAATTGAAACACTATTCTCTCTAGCAGCTTTCATAGAGCTTGCATCGATATAAGAATTAAAATTAATAATGATTGCACCTGTTGCCGAGGCAAGGTTAACATCATTTTCGGTAACGGCTCCAGCTGCGCAGTGTACAACCTTAATTAAAACTTGTTCGTTACCAAGTTTACCAAGTTCACTAGCAATAGCCTCAGCCGAACCCTGAACATCCGCCTTGATGATAATTGGTAGGTCTTTAGCATTTCCTTCTCTAACTTGGCTAGCAAAGTAATCTAAACCTCTGCTCATCCGCTTCCGCTCAACGGTTTTTTCTTTTAATTTGTTAGCTTGCGCTTTTACTTCTTGCAGACTCTTGTAAACCTGGAAAGTGTCTCCCGCCTGCGGAACAATATCAAGTCCTAAAACCTGAACAGGAGTTGAAGGAGGAGCTTCGGTAATTTCCTGTCCAATATCATTGAAGATTGCCCTCACACGTCCAGAAGCGGAACCTGCAACGATAGCGTCACCCTTTTTGAGAGTACCGCTCTGAACTAGCAGGTTAGCAACAGCCCCTTTACTTGTTGAGAGCGATGCTTCAATAACAGCACCAACCGCTAAAGAAGTAGGATTAGCGAGGAGTTTATCTCCGAGCTCAGCGTCAGCAACAAGAGTTATTTTAGAGAGCAGATCATCAAGATTAAGATTTTGCTTTGCGCTTATTTTAGAACAAACAACAGAGCCACCATAATCTTCAACGACGATTCCATGCTCAATGAGCTGTGTAAGCACTTTATCAGGGTTTGCATCTGGTTTATCGATTTTATTTACAGCAACGATCAAAGGAACTTCTGCCGCTTTAGCATGAGAGATCGCTTCAATTGTCTGAGGCATAACACCATCATCAGCTGCAACCACCAAGATTGCAATATCTGTAACCTGTGCTCCTCTGGCTCTTAAGGCTGTAAAAGCTTCATGACCAGGAGTATCCAAAAAGGTAACTTCTCTTTGTTTACCATCATAGTCAAGGACTTTAATTTGATAAGCACCAATGTGCTGAGTAATACCGCCAGATTCAGTGGAGGTAATTTGAAGTTTTGCCTTACGGATGGAATCGAGCAGTGTGGTTTTACCGTGATCTACGTGTCCCATAATGGTTACAACAGGAGGACGCTTAACGGCTGATTCAAGCAATTTATCGGTAGAAGTGTGAGTATCAACAAGCACTTTCAAGCGAGAAGCCAAATCATCGGATTGATCTTGCTTACTTGAATCCATTGTAATTGTGCAACCCAAATCGGCTGCCACTTGCACGGCCAAATCAAACTCGAGAGTTTGGTTAACCGTCCTCATAATTCCTTTCATAAAAAGGTTTCTTATTATTTCAGTGTCCTGAACGCTCATCAGGATAGCTAACTCTTTTACAGTTACCGGATGAGATAAAACAATTTCTGTTGGTTTACTTTTTACGGCTTCCCTTTCTCTTTCCTGGAATCGGGAAGAAGCATTTTGTCTTTGCTGAATTGGGTTTGGTTTTTTAGGAACAGGAGCTCCTTTACGCCTAGCAGGACTAAAAGAAGCATTTATTGGCTTCGCAACTCTATAGGGCTGCTGAGTATTGTTTTGCGGTGGTTGCACAACCGTTTTTTTATTCTCTGTTAAATTGGCTTGGAACTTGGATAAACGTTGAGTTACATTAATTGATTTAATTTCTGCGGGCTCTTTTTCTGGTGGTTTTGGTTTTGCCTCTACAGGCTTAAGTTGAAATAAGGACTCTTTCTTTTTTTCTTCAAGCAAAGCTGACTCTGGTGATTTAGAAGCAATAATTGGTGGCTCTACTGAAATATTACTGACCACTTCTCCACCTTCAGAAGAGTGCTCTTCAGATGATACTGAAGACTGAATATCTTGAACCTGAGAGGCTTCTTTTTCATCAACAACTTCAAGCGGCTCAGTTTCTATTGGAGAAATTATCCTTCTTAAAATTCTTGATTTCTTTTTTGGATCATCTTTGGAGTCAAGCTCTTTGATTGATGGGCTTGTTAATGTTTGATTATTACCGTTTTTCAAATGAGAACCTTTATTAATTGCATTAAGAACTTTGGAGACTTCGTGTCCATCTAAAGAACTGGAAGGGGTTTTGTTAATGAGCCCTATTTGTGCGCAGATTTCTAATATCTCCTTAGTTTTTTTGGTTTGTAGATTTTTTTTGTCTTTTTCGCTTACTTCCTCACCAACAAGGCTTTTAGCTAAATCGTAAATTCTTGTTTTACCCATATTAGACATTGTCAACCTCCGCAGAAATTACCTTCTCGCAAGGACAGCTTTCGGCCAAAGACTTGACAGACAAATGCTTAAATATTTCTTCGTTTTTTTCGGATGAAAAGACAAAGCTTTTAAATTTTTTGGAAGATTTTAGGCTCTTCTCCAACTTGTTTAGGCATCTAGAGGAAGGGTAAACATAAATAGACCTACCGGGAATATTTTGTTTTTGATCGAGTAGCAAACCTTTGGAAACTTTGTCTAAGATGATTTTCAAAAGAACTTTTTTATTAAATAATTCTTTACATCCCAGGCAAACCCTTTTGAATTTATTTGATGATGTTTCTTTCAATGAGGACAAAACTAAAAATCTCCACAATTATTATTCGAAGTATTATTCAAGCTCTTCAAGATTTTAAAGCAGCGGACTAAAAAAGTATAGCCGAATCGGGCTTTTTTATCTTCTTTAAGCTAAATTCACAGTATTAAAATAAATAAAAAAGCAGTTTAAACCGTTTTAAAGTAAGAGTTACCAATAACCGCTACATAAGATTTAGTTTCTTTGGGAATCTTATTTTTAATATCTTTAAATGAGCCATTTGAATGACTTATTAACCTTCGAATGCGGTTAGGACCTGCATTATAAGCTGCGAGTGCCAGTTGAACATCTCCACCAAATTCATCCATTAAACGTTTTAAGTATTTTGATCCACATAAAATATTTACTTTGGTATCGAATATACGATCAGAAGCTAGATTACAAAAGTTTTTTGCGGTTGAAGGCATCAATTGAGTAAAACCAGCAGCACCCGCCGAAGACACAACGTATTTACGAAAAGAGGATTCGTGTTTTATGAGCAGAAAAATTAATTTTTCTGGTAAATCAGTTTCTTTAGATGCAAAACTTATACTTTCCCTAAGCTCTCTTTTAGTCTTGCTATCAACGTGGCGTAGCTTAGAAACCTCAGACTGAAGAGAAAAAGTATTTGTAGCTAAAGGCTCAGACTTTATTTTTGGAAAAAGATTAAAAATAAAATTTGAATCTAATTTTGGGTAATCTAATTTTTGTGCTTTGTGTTCTGTTAACGAAAAACACAATAGTAAGAATAAAACTCCACAACAATGAAAAAGTTTTTTTGAGTTTGAATAACTTTTCAAAAGCTTATTACAGCTTTTAGCCAGCTGTTTAAATGACTTCATAAATCCTAATGGTTAACAAATTTTACAATTTAAGTTTTTAATGAACTTTATTTTTAGCTAAAATTAAGTCTAGCTAGTGGTTTTTACAGATAACTTTAAAAAGTTAATTGATTCTAAAAAGAATGAATAAAAAAATTAGTAATTAAATTTAAAAAATGGAGGCAAGGGGATTCGAACCCCTGACCTTCTGCTTGCAAAGCAGACGCGCTACCAACTGTGCCATGCCCCCAAATTATTATTATTCAAGTTCTTAAGATGAAATACAAATTCATTCAATAAGAACAATTGGATATAATACCAGTCTTCTTAAGAAATGCAAACTATAGGGTTTAATTTTTTTAGGCTTTTCGGTTAAACTATAAATTAAGTTAGCAAGTATCTTGTCAAGATGAATAGTTCTTTTAGAGATACTTGCAGTTTAGTCGTCATTTGAAAAAGAACGTTGGTTAAAAAAACTAAATCAAATAAAAAGATTCAAAAAAAAGAAGTTAAGACTTCAAAAGCAAAATTAACTAACATTAAATCTTTGTCGAAACAAACTGTAAAATCTTCAGTTGCTTTAAATAAAAAAGACAAACCCAAGCAATCGAAGCCTGCCACTTCCAAAGCTGTTACCAAGCTTTCAGCAAAAGAATCTAAACAGAGTACTAAACCCTCCAAGACTAACAGTAAACCTGTGGCTCAATCAAAAGTAAAGTCTAAAAACTCTTTGACTAAATCAACTGTAAAAAACAACAAAACACCTCTTAAATCAAAAAAAGTGGAAACAAAAAAAATACAATCTAAAAATAGTAAAAATACAAAAAAAA
>JANRMG010000037.1:0-6889 GCA_033761855.1 Candidatus Caenarcanales bacterium | reverse complement strand
ACAAAAAAAATATGATTATGCCGAAAAATATTACGCAAAGGCTCTGCAGCTGGATCCCAAAGAAGTACAAGCTTTAAATAATTTTGCTTTCTTAAAAGTTGAAACAGGCGATTTTACTGAAGCAGAGCGCTTATACAAATTAGCAATTGAAAAAGATCCTGATTATGTTTATTCTTACAGCAATTTGGCTAGTTTGTACAAAAAAATTGGCAAAATGTTTAGCGCCGTTGCCTTTTATAAAAAAGCACTAGACAGGCTCCCAGGGCCTGAAATGTATTATCGTTTGAGTTTAGTTTACTATGACATGAAACGTTATGATGATATGCTTGAGACCTTGAACCTGGCTCTTAAAGAGGATATGACTTACCCGGAAGCTTATTACAGCTTGGCTTTTGTACATTTTAGAAACCTAATGGACTATGAGCCAGAAAAGCGTGAAGCTGAATTCAAGAAAGCTTTTAATGAATTAGTGCGTTTGAACAAGCCTATGGCTGAAGAGTTTAGCGAAAAATATTTAAAGACTTTGAAGAAAAGTTCTTAGTTAAAATAAATTGTTAGAACTTTAAACCGTCTCTTTAGAACGGTATTTATCGCATTCTTCAGCAACTAAAATTTCATAGTCAAAAATCTGTTCAAAAATCGAAAGACCTTCTTCTAGAACTTCATCGGGAATATTAAGAGCTGGAATTAAACGAATTGTGTTGCCGTTAGAACCACAATTGAGAGCAAGAACTCCTTTACTTTGAGCTCTATTCAAGATGGATTTCACATTCAAAAAAGAACTTTTAGGTTCAATTGCAATCATGAAGCCTTCGCCGCGTACATCTAAATAATTTCCAAACTTGGCTCTAATTCTGTCTCTAATTTGTCTTCCCTTCGAAGCAGCTCTTTCCATCAGTCTTTCTTGGTCTATAACTTTTAAAGTTGCAATGGCTGCTGCGCAGGAAATTGGATTTCCACCAAAAGTGCTTCCGTGAGCCCCTGGATTAAGCTTACTCATTAATTGGTTATTTGCTGCAAAACCACCCAATGGTAATCCAGAGGCAATTCCTTTGGCAAAAGCCATGATATCGGGTTGAACGCCACTATGTTCGCAAGCAAACCATTTGCCAGTTCTTCCAAAGCCGGATTGAATTTCATCAACAACCAATAAAATTTCCCAACGGTCACATAGTTGGCGAAGTCTTGGCAAAAAATCCTTGGGAGGTACATGATAACCGCCTTCACCCAAAATGCTTTCTACAAAAATAGCCGCTACAGAAGAGGGAGGGCAGGAATGCTCAAACAGTTTGTCTAGTTGCTCCATCACTTTGTCGGTTGAGATTCCCTTTTGCGGGTAATCTACAAAATGTGTAGAAGGCAATAAAGGAAAATAATCTGCGCGATAGCTGGCCTTCGAAGCGGTTACTGATAGAGCACCCATTGTTCTTCCGTGAAAACCGCCGTTGAAGGCAATAAAGTTAGATCTTCCGGGTTGTGCTTTGCGAACCAGTTTGATCGCGCCTTCAATCGCTTCTGTCCCAGAGTTGCACAAAAAGACTGAATCTAGATTTGTGGGGAGTACATTTATTAATTTGTCGGCCAACTCAATTTTAGTTTTTTCCCATAAAAAGTTCATCGAACTCACCAACTTTTGGGATT
The DNA here is from genome assembly GCA_033761855.1 of Candidatus Caenarcanales bacterium. Lineage (GTDB taxonomy): Bacteria > Cyanobacteriota > Vampirovibrionia > Caenarcaniphilales > Caenarcanaceae > JANRMG01. The sequence goes on along the minus strand of JANRMG010000037.1, from coordinate 5,248 downwards.
GCTGATTGATGGCTTCAACTACTTTAGCGTGGCAATGACCGATGGGAGCGATGGCAATGCCAGTTGTGAAGTCAATATAACGTTTGCCGTTTACATCATAAACATAAGAACCTTGCCCACTCTCTATGACTATGGGCTCTAAATAAGGAGAAGACGGGGGGAAAAGTTCCTGAGCTTTTGCTAAATAGTCTTCTTGTAATTCCATAATTAAATTTAATTTTTTATTAGGCTTTCGATTATTATAGCGAAAACAAGTTTTAGGAGTCATTACTAGAAAAGATCTCTCCCTAACCCTCCTCTGAAAGGGAGGGAAAAAACTTTAGAATTAATTTTAAGAGCTTCTAAAAAAATAAACTACCGTGTCTCCATAAATTTTTTGGCTAAGCAATTCGAGAGAATCTTCTGAGGATTGCCAATTAATTTTCCTTTTTGAGCTGAATTCAAAAACAAAGATGCCTTCGGGTTTAAGGACTTTTTTAACTACTTTAAAAAGTTCGGTAACATCTGGATCGGCCAAATCATATGGTGGATCGGCAAAGACCAAATCAAAATCTTTGTCTAAATTAATTTTTAAGGCATTACTTTTTATAACTTTAGTTTTGTCTTCCAATTTATATTTTGCGGCGTTTTCTTTAATGGCCTTGCAACTCTCAAAGCTGGAATCAACTGCTGTCAGAGTTGAGGCTCCTCTGACTAATGCTTCAAAACCCAAAGCACCGCTCCCGGCAAAGAAGTCTAAACATTCAATTCCTTCAAAATCCAGTCCTAAAGATACTAAAACACTAAAAATAGCTTCTTTAACTTTAGAGCTTGTTGGGCGTATTCCTTTTGGGATGGTGAGTTTCATAGATTGAACTTTAGAGGCAACTTGGGAGTGATTTTAAAAGAATAACACTATAGATGCCCCGTCAGACGCCAGTCGTAAGGGGCAATCGGCCGGAGTACCATCAAGAAATTCTGGGGTTCGGGGATAGTTCCCCGAGAGCGGGGTCGTTAGGGGCTGGCGGTAAGCCCCTAACACCAACCCTTTTTATCTATTGAATTTTATTTTCTATCAAACTCGCAGTAATTAAATTCTCTAAACTAAATTCCAAGTATATTAGCAACAGCGTCCATCGAAGCTTCTGTTTTGATGGGAGAGAAATTAGAAACATCTAAAGCTGTCTGTGGGTCTTTGAGACCGTTTCCGGTAAGTACACAAACTATTGTAGACTCTCTCTCAATCTTGCCTTGTTTTGCTGCTTTAATCAATCCAGCCACCGAAGCCGCACTCGCAGGCTCGCAACAAACGCCTTGTGAAGAGTGAATTAACTTGTAAGCCTCGATAATCTCTTGGTCGGTAACAGAATCAATTGCTCCGTAAGATTCTTTGATAGCGGCTTTCGCCATATCCCAACTGGCGGGATTACCAATTCTTATTGCGGTTGCTATGGTTTCTGGGTTGTCTACTGGGTGTCCCAAAACAATGGGGGCTGATCCGGCTGCTTGGAAGCCCATCATACGTGGTTTGTTTTTTACTAAACCTAAAGCGTTGTATTGCTTGAAGCCTGCCCAATAAGCCGAAATGTTGCCTGCATTCCCAACCGGGATGGCAAGAATGTCGGGGGCGCGGCCGTCTAGTTGGTCGCAAACTTCAAAAGCGGCTGTCTTTTGTCCTTCGATGCGGTCTGGGTTTACGGAATTTACTAAAGCAATTGATTCTTTCTTTGAAAGCTCACGGACAATGTTTAAGGCTTGGTCAAAGTTGCCAGCGATTTGTACAACTTGGGCTCCATAAATAATTGCCTGAGCGAGCTTTCCAAGGGCAACATAACCATCCGGTATTAAAACCACGCACTTTGTTTCAGGGTAGCCATTTGCTCTGGCGCAAGCCGAATATGCAGCAGCCGAAGCGGATGTGTTTCCGGTGGAAGCGCAAACCATTGTCTTTAAGCCTGAAGCCAAAGCCTTGGTGACTGCCATGGTCATTCCTCTGTCCTTGAAGCTGCCGCTCGGGTTGGCACCCTCGAACTTTAAAAACACACTTAGGCCCATTACACCGCAAGCATCAGCAATAGCGGGAGCCGGAATCAAAGGGGTGTTGCCTTCGCAAAGAGTGACGACCTTAGTTTTGTTGTCTATATCAAGAAGGTCACGGTAGGTATGAATTAAGCCTGGCCAATATTTTGCAGATTTGGCTTTGGAAGGGAGAAATTTAGCCCAGAAGTTCATAGTTGTAAGTTTAATTAATTAGGAATTTTTGTTTTTATCGCTAAAGCGTGGATTTTTTCTTTCATTTCGTCTTTTAAGCTGTCATAGACGAGCTTATGCTGTTGCACCAAACTTTTGCCTTCAAACAGTTTGGAAGTCACATAAACCGTTAAATAAGCTGGATTGCCCGGCTGGTGGCCAGCATGCAAAGCGGCATCGTCGACAATGTTAACTTCACTGGCTAGAAGCTTTTCTTTAAGGATTGTTTCAATCTCTTGAATGGTTATCATGCTTTAAAAAATTAATGAATTAATTGCTAAATTCTAGCAAGTCAAAATCTAACTTTTATTTGTAATTGTTAAAGGGGAATAATTATAGAATAGATAATTTGAGACTCTAGAATGACAGGGAATGATGAACAAAATGAATACTTGGAAGCAGTCTGGAAATGACGGTTTAGGTAAGCTAGAACAAGAAATTCAAAGCTCAATATATTTTTTTCCAGCTTCTACTAAAAAAACACTTTTACCGGTACTTCTAGCTGTAGGTTTGGGTTGTTTATTTGTTTTTCCACTGCTCGAATCAAATTCAATACAGTACTTTATGAACCTGGTTTGTTTTGCTATCTTTTGGCTTTTTATAGTTTTCTTGCAAAACAAGGCAACTGCAAAGAGAGCAGAAATTGATAAAAATGTTCAATATCTTTATAACTACGAAATCAACGAAGAAACAATTAAAGCTCAAACAGAGATTCAAGCGGTTAATCCTCTAAACATGCTTCAAAAAACAGCAAAAATTGATTGTCTTTTACCTCTCGAGAAGCTAGACTGTGCTATCAATGCAGACAAATTTATCCTTCTAATCTATAAAGCAACTCCTGAAGAGTTTATCTTGCACAGATCCTTCTTTCTTAAAAAAGAGAGCTTTGAAAATACAGAGAGTTTGAATTCTTTTCTAGAACTTTTAAAAAAGAAAACAAAAATCATTCAAGCTGGGCTAAACAAGCTATTTTGGAAGTTTTTAAAATCGCTAATCTTTGTTTCAATTCTTTTTGGACAAATATATTTATTCAATGTTGATTCTCTGATTTACTCATGGGTTGCAGATGGTCTGATGCACTCCAAGGCTTACAAATTATCCATAGACTCACTGAACAAAGCCATTGAGATAGAAAAAACCCACAAAAACAGAAAGGGTTTATTAGCTTATTACAATTGGAGTAAGAGCTTTAATTATTACCAACAAAATCAATTTCAAGATGCAAAGGCTCCGGCTCAAGAAGCTCTAAAATTATATAAAGAAACAAAAAACCAACAAGATGTCGAAAGTATTGAACTGTTGATTGAAGACATAGATAAAGAACTTAATAAAACTAAAGTCAAAAAATAAAGTTCTTAAAAATACCACTTTGGAAATGACTCATAAATCTTTGGGTGAAGCCAATAAACGGTCGAAATGAACACCACCACCCAAAAGTAAGCTTTATCGATGAATTCTTTTGGCTTAAATTCTTGCTTACCTTCTGCTATTGCTTTAAAAGGCACAATAGAGGTTTTGTCCATTAAGTCTTGATAGGCCGCTCCGAACAATTTTAATCTGCGCTTATCTCCGTGCCAAGCGGCAAAGAGATGGTAACCAATGAGCCCAATGGAAGTGGCAATCATAAAGGTGCTACCAACCCACAAAAAGTGAGACAAACACCACAGAGTCATGCCGGTAAGTTGGGGGTGGCGGGTAATCCGAATGATTCCTGTTTCGTAAAATCTTTGGGTTGGCTTATTAATTGTGACAATCTCAGAGAATCTAAAAGTGCCGGGGTAAAGAAAGAAAAAAGCAATTGCCCCAATTACAAATACCAAACCATGAATGATGGGTGAACTTTGTAAATCGAAAAGCCTGATTCCATCGTAGCGGTGGTTAACTAAATATAAAAGCCAAGGAGTTGCAATGGCAAAACTCACAATTACAAAGAGGACGCGGTAAATTCTAGGTGGAATATGTTCTTCTAACTTTGGCCTCAGGGCAGCCATTCCGCTGTGGCCGAAGGCAAATAAGATAGCAAATAAAATGATAATTAAATGAGACATTAATCGAGTTTGGTTTATAAAAGAGCTTTAGACCAAAGTATAAATTAAAATATTAAAATTAAAAGCAGTTTAGAAATACTACTTAATACTAGTAATTTACTTTAGATTACCTTAATATGTCACAGGATACTTCATCAAAAAACTTTAAATCCCTCTTTCCGTGGATGTCTTTTCATGGTTGGGTTTATATAATCTTTGGGGTTTTTTCTTGTCTCTCGGTTGTGGGAGTGATTATTGGAGTGCCTTTAATCGTGGCTGGTGCCTCTTTGGCTTCAGCTGGTGGGGATTTTAAGCGTTACTCTTTGTCGGGTAATCCATTAGAACTCGAATCTGCGGTTAAAGAGCAGAAAAAGTTTTTTATGATTAGCGGTTTATTGTTGTTAATTACTGTTGTTTTGCCTTTTATTCTTGGGTTGAGCTTTGCACTTTCTTTACTCTTTAATCCTGCTATGAATGGTGAGTTTGATGAATTGATGGAAAAAGTCCCTCAAATTCAAAAGCAAATTCCTTATGAATTCGGTAAGGGAAGAGAAGTTTAAATATAAAACAGCTTTAACTAAATTGTTACATTGTAAGTTTCAAACAAATTGCATCATCGTTTGGGTATGTTTGCTGCGCATTCCTTCAAATGAAAATTCCTGGATTACCTTATTCAAAAGCTTGTACTAGAATTCTTTTAAGAGGCACGTCGGATCCATTAGCCAAAGAAAATCTTCAATTATTCAGGCAAACTTTAAGAAGTGAATTAGAAAGGAACTTTGTAATTATCTCTAACCACCCTCAAGGTGAGGCAACAACTCCAATCATATTCAACTCATTAAGAAAACTTCGGCAATACAGGAAAAGGAGTACCCAAAAGAGACGAAAAAGCGGTCAGAGAGAGAAGATTAAAAGAATTTTGAGACAATAAGGAAAAATCCGTTTTAAAAGAGTGATGAAAAAAGAAAAAATAATATGCCCGAAGTGTAAAT
>JANRMG010000036.1:0-2589 GCA_033761855.1 Candidatus Caenarcanales bacterium | reverse complement strand
ATTTACACTTCGGGCATATTATTTTTTCTTTTTTCATCACTCTTTTAAAACGGATTTTTCCTTATTGTCTCAAAATTCTTTTAATCTTCTCTCTCTGACCGCTTTTTCGTCTCTTTTGGGTACTCCTTTTCCTGTATTGCCTGAATCAGCAAATTCCCTATAAATTAACGATGCCACCAATGCTCATATTCAGCAAAGATTTTCTCAAACAGACTTAAAATTTAACTTAAGCTACTTGCATTTCGTCTTCTAGAACGCTCTCTCTGTATATTGGAATCCAACCCTCTTTGCCAGAAAATAACCTGATTGCTTTTACATTTTTTACGGGAGCAAAAAAACGATGGTATAAATTGGTCGGAATGGTAATAAAATCTTTTTCGCTAACTTCAATGCGAATCCATTGGTCTTTAGAGCCTCTAACATCAAAGACAGAGCGTCCAGAAAGCATAAAACGAACTTCATCATCAGTATGAAGATGTTCTTTAGAAAATTTATCTAACAACTCTTCTGAAGTATTTTCATTAATTTCAACTTCATCAAAAGAAGAATATTTTCCACTACTTACTAAATTAAGAACTTCTCTCAGGTCAATATTTTCCGAGGCGATGACCCCAGATTCATCCTTTAAATCGGTTACTGACAAAACTTTTAGTGTATCTAATTCGTAAATTTTCACGATTTTAGCACCCGATAAAACCCAAAAATCTTCAATTAATTAAATTTTAGCATGTATGCACTTGCAGTCTCAGTGATAATTCCCCTAATAGTTCTACTGATCATTTTCAAGAGCAATTCACCCAAATTTAAATTTGGCTATAAGCAAGCGATCTGAGATGTCTTATAATTGTATCTTTCAAAGATTTAACATTAATCTACTCATAATTTAGTTCAATGCTTCCTTCAAAAGTTTCACAAGAAGAGTTTAAGGCCAAAATTAACGACCTGCGTAAGCGACTAAATTCTGCTTACGACTATCTTTGACAAAAAACAAGTAGCTTCACAACTTTTAGAGCTGGAAAAAAAACTTAGTGACCCAACAATTTGGGATGACCCTCAGGAAGCTAACCAAATTAACCAAAAGGCCACCCACCTAAAAAAGCAAATGCAAGCTTTTGGCTCTTGGAACGAACTTGCTGAAGAAGCCCAAATTGCTCTAGAACTTAGTTCTGAAGATGCGGGTTCTCTCGCTTTGCTTGATGAATACTACCAAAAGCTTGAATCTACTATTCTTCGAATCGAAAAATTCGAATTAGAACAGCTCTTAAATTCCCCTTATGATGGAGCTGATGCTTTAATAAGTATAAATTCGGGAGCCGGTGGAACAGACGCCCAAGACTGGACGGAAATGCTTTTACGAATGTATCTCCGTTGGGGAGAAATAGAGGGTTTCAAAACCGAGATTATTGAAAAGTCTCTCGGTGAGGAGGCTGGGCTTAAATCTGTAAGTTTAAAAATTAGCGGTTCCTATTCCTTTGGCTATTTAAAAGCCGAAAAGGGAGTTCATCGTCTAGTGCGGAAATCCCCTTTTAAGTCTGGTAATGATAGTCGGCAAACCAGCTTTGCTGGCCTTGAAATCTCGCCTATAATGCCTGATTTGGATAAAGAAATTGAACTTAAAGACGAGGATTTGGAAGTTACCACTATGCGTTCAGGCGGGGCCGGTGGGCAAAATGTGAACAAAGTGGAAACAGCGGTTAGAATTCGTCACCTTCCCTCTGGGATTGTGGTTCGCTGTGACCAGGAAAGAAGTCAGCTTCAAAATAAAGCATTGGCTCTTGAAATCATCCGTTCTAAGCTTTTGGCCATTGAAATAGAAAAACGTGAACAAGAGATAGCTTCGATTAAAGGTTCTAGCGGGTCAGCGGGTTTTGGCTCCGACCAAATTGTACGTTCCTACATTTTGGACGAAGGACGAGTGAAAGACCCTCTGACCAAGCATGAGACCAGAAACCCTCAAAAAGTTTTGGATGGTGAATTTATGGAATTCATCGAGGCTAGACTAAAGTTTATGTTGTTGAATTAGTGTCACTTTGAGAAGAAAACTATATTGTGAGAAGCCGAATCCACCGACAGAGTATTACAAGACAAAGATTTTATTATTAGAAATTTTTTGAAAACTAAGAAGAGTGAGGATTAATTATTTATCCAATGACTTAAAAAAGGCCTGAATCAAATTCAATTCGGTTTCAGGAATCTCTTTTGTTGCGACACCAGCTTCGATCTCTTTAATAACACGGCCTCTTCCAAGAAGATGATTCAAACCGGGAATATATCCAATCAATTGATCAAGTAAATGAGATCCAACAACTTGATCTACTTCTAATCTCCCTGAAGCATAATGGATTCTATAATCGCCTACCTTACCACCTTTAAAATCTTCTATTTTGACACTCAACCATCTTTTAGGGTCAAAGTGATTTCCAGCAAATTCAGATTCTTGAGTATTTATACTAACTAATGGTGCGTGTTTGACATATTGCAAAAAAGGAAGGTCTCTCCCAAAACTAAGATTGCTTAGATCGAGGATTAGGAGAGATGAAGGAAGATCATATAATCTTAGAGATATATTTTGCAATCGATGAAAAGCTA
>JANRMG010000035.1:0-3897 GCA_033761855.1 Candidatus Caenarcanales bacterium | reverse complement strand
TCCAAATCCTTTAGTAATTGGTTTAAGTTACATTTGGGGACTTGCTCTGATTCAAGGAATCTATACAGTAATTTTGGATTTATCCATAGATGGACGATCGTCTCTGGAAAAACTTATCCCAACAGATTTTATTTTAATTCTAAAATTAGTAGGAGCAGCTTTTTTGTTTGGATTGATAACTGGAATAGGATATTTATTTTTGGTAGTTCCAGGAATTTATTTAACCTTTAGATTGCAATATTCTTTATTTTTAATAGCTGACCAAAATTGTGGAATCATTGAAAGTTTTAAAAAGAGTTGGCAAATAACCGCAGGGAACGTTGGGAAAATAGCTTTGTCACTTTTAGCCGTCTTTGGAATAGCAGTTCTAGTAAGCATAGTCATGCTGGTTGTACTCGTTCCTATCGCAATGCTTACAAAAGCACTTGGTATTATTGCTTTTGTTTTAATCGGATTTGTTCAAACATTCTTTTATGGATTGCTTCTCATATTCGGAACCTTGGTTAATGCAGAAATATATAAAAAATTAATTTAAAAATTTACCTTCTATTAGTTAGAAATAAATTAATAATTTTAGATTTCACACTCGAATTAACTTGCATTTGCTAGTTTTTAAAGGTCTACAAAACCTTCAAATGCAATTAAGAATAAACAGTTTACCCAAACAGAAAAGATACATAATTACACCGCTCAAAAATCTTAATTTTGCTGTTTTTCAGTTTGAAGGAAACCAAAAGTATATTCTAAACACAAAAATTGGAAAAAGATTTTTAATTAAGACGGATTGTAGAATGATTGCACCAAAAGGATTTACCTGGCTGCATCCTGAAACGGCAAAAAGATTTTTAGACTACTCTCCGAATGAGCTTTTTAGAGAAGTTGCTAAAACAGCTCTAGCAGCTAAAACACCAATTCTTGTAAAGGACTTTATTCAGGATTTTCTCTGGAAAGAAGGATCCAAAGGCGAGACTCGAAACCTGGGAGAAAAAGCTCAAATAGCTAAATCTAAGGGTTTTATTCGAATAACAAGTACTATGAATTTATCCTTAGCTTTACCCTTAGACAACAGCCGCTTCGAAAACAACTGATGAATTTTCTTTTTCATACTTAATTAAAGCTTTAGCCGCCAAAGTGCCTCCCTGAACAGCGCCTTCCATACTGTCAAAGAATTCGTGTCCTTTAGTAAAGCCTCCAGCCAAAAAGAGATTCTTAACCGGTGTACTTTGGCTTGGTCTAAGAGCTTCCAAACCCGGAAGAGGAGCATAAACTGACTGAGGAATTTTAACCAAAGAGGATTTTAAAAGTTTAGCGTTTTTTGAATCGGGGAAATAGGATTGAATCTCGGACAAAGCCTTTGATAAAAGCTCCTCATCGCTAATTTGTTCAAAGTTCTCAATCGGAGCAACTACCGTTTCAATCATAGAACCACCGTTTTTGGTTCGGTAATCCTTGCAAGCCAGGTTCATATCAGCAAAGACAGGAGTGGAAGAGCCAGTGCCAAAATGCAAACGTCTGTCTTTTGTGATTGGACGGTCAAACCAAAATTGGGCATTAGCAACAGGCACACCAGAGAAGTTCTTTAGATTCTCGAAGTAATCAATACCTTCAAAATTTGGCGAGAGTACCTCTTTGTATTTGTGTGTTGGAAGAGCGAAAACGAAATAGTCAGCCTCAAAAACATCGCCAGAAGCAGTTTTTACAGCTTTAAGACCAGAGAGTTTGTTGCTAGCATCAATGAATTCAAGCGCCTCGATTTTTTGGTTTAAGTGAAGCTTGGCCCCTTTTTTCTGCAAATACTCGGCTATTGGCCCGGTTAGTTTTTCGGCGGGGGAACCATTAAGAAAACCAATCTTAAAACCCTTGGGATCAGAGATGAATAGCCTGAACACATTGAGCACAACTTGCGCCGATATTTTATAAGTTGGCAAGAACTTGAGAGAAAGAGTCATAGGCAAGAACATACGCTTGACCATATCCTCGCTGACCTTGAATTCATTTACCCATTCAAGAAAATTCTTATTATCCTGAGCATTAATATAATCTAAATCGCGCTTTAGGATGGGGATTATAGCGCGGCAGTAATTTAGCAAATCGGTTATCGAAAACTGATGGCTAAAGAAAAAATTGGGAAGCAAATTAAGAGGGCAAGGCAAATGCTCGTTGCTAACAATCTGGAAGCCTTTTCCGCCAGGCATTTTGTATTGAATCGAGGGACTCTGCCAATCAACGTTTTCGTAGATTCCAACTTCTTTCATTAACTCAAATATCTTGCGGTAAGAGCCAAAGAAAACGTGCAACCCACTTTCAATCCAGTGACCATCTTTGTCTTTCCAAGCTGAGACCTTTCCACCAATCAGCGTTCGGCTCTCTAAAAGAGTGACCTCGAAGCCAGCGTCGATTAGCTTTTTGGAAGCAGCAAGTCCCGCTAAACCCGCTCCGATTACTAGTATTTTTTTGACTTGGTTTTTTGTGTTGTTTGTCATTTAAAGAAATGAATAGACTTTTTTGAAATTATTTATGAATTGCTCTTTATCTTTTTCAGAAAGGTGACCAATAGTACCTTTTATCCGCACTTTTTCAATTGTTGAAATTTTATCAATTTGTATTTTACTTGGCTGATTTAATCCGGCTAGTTGAAATTCTTCAATCAACGAATCATTTTCACCAATTTTAGTATTTGAAGTAATCCTTAGTAAAACCAAGTCCTGATGGGATGATTGAAGAAGCACCAAAGCAGGTCTGATTTTATATTGATGCATATCAACATAAGGAAACTCAACTAAAACAATTTCTGGGAATTTATAAGCAGATATCATTTGAGAGTTATTTTATCTTGAGGATAATTATCATAAGCAGCATCTTCTGCAGATTCATCTTTGAAAAAGCCCTCTGAGCCTATGAACATAAATTCAAGTTCCTCAGACCTTTCCACATTTATTTCTTTCATTATTTCTTTTACAAATTGTCTTTTTTCTTCTTTGTCCAAAGATACAAAAAGAGCATGAAAAACCGAGATTGCCTTTTGAAGATTGTAATTCTGTTTCATTTTTTTATATTCCTAAAACAATTCTAGACGACAAATTAAAAATTGTTCTGAAGAAGCGGCAAATCCCGCTAAACCAGCTCCGATTACGAGTACTTTTTTGTTTGGCATATAAAATTAATTTTGAATCTTTATGTTCTAATAAGCATAAAGGTAATTAATGTTTGTTTCAATAGATAGCTTTTTATTAGCTTAGGCTAATCAAAACCTAAATCTCCAAAACCGCCCATAAACTTAGTTATTTGACTCATAACATTTGATAAAGAATCTTCTCTAACATAACCAACTATCGATCCAATGGTAGATTCCAAAGCATTTCTAAAAGTTAGTTTAGGTCCTGCAGTTAAAGACTTTTTATCTTCAGTTAATGCACTGTTTATATCTTTTAATAGCTGTTTATTTGAATCTGCACTGTTGGTTGGCTTAAAGTAAAGTGTAAGAAGTTTGAGTATCTCACTTTTATAGGTTCTAGGAGTAAATGTATTAGGACCTTCACCTTTTCTATCTTCTGAGCCTCCCAAAGTATTATAGGCAAGCCACTTAATCATATCTTGAGGAATATCTACCGAACTTACACCATATTCTTTTGCAATCATTTTAGTAAGGATTTCTATTCTTTGATTTAAATTAATACATTCAATAAGTATTGGAGTACCCATTCTCTGGAACCTTGCTAAATCATGACTATCATCTAATTTAATATAAGAATTTGTGGTAGCTAATATATGAGAAGTTCTAAGAATGGGGGGAAGCTTTTCATCTTCTTTTTTGATTCCAACTGTTTGTAAAATCCAATGAAGAATATTTGTATCCTGGTGAATTCTTCGATTAGCTTTGCAAGCATCATTAATATC
>JANRMG010000034.1:0-4165 GCA_033761855.1 Candidatus Caenarcanales bacterium | reverse complement strand
AAACATGTTGGAAGTATGTTTCTCAAAGCATCTTTTAGTAAGCTCATTAAGCTCTCAATATAAAAGCTCAAACAATCTATTCTTACAATTAATTAGAGGGCGGAACGTACCTCGGCTGCGAAGGATCTTGATTGTCAATCTCTGAATCTTTAGGGGTTTTTCCAATACCAGTAAACATTTCAATTAAATCAATTCCAAAATACTTGAGTGAGCCTATCAAAAGCAGAGTGGCCGTAGCTTCATCGATATTGCCAATAAAAGGAATATTGTCAGGCAAAAACTCAATTCCTCCCCAAGTCAAATTAAAAAGATAAAGTCCGCTCAAAATACCCATTGCACCAACAATTATTGTTTTTGTTTTTGTTTTTTCGCCTTTGGAGAAATCAAAGAATTTATTTTTAAACATTCTAGTTTTGCCTTTCTGAGACTATTTACGCTATTTCCGATTCTGGTTTTTTAAACTGAGACAGCTCAAACACCTGAGCTGATGACTTTTTCTCAATCATATCTTTCGTAATTGTGTATTCAGTTACTTCTTTATTTCTTGGTGCCTCATACATTATCTCGAGCATGATTTCCTCAACAATGCTTCTGAGAGCTCTTGCTCCCATTTTACGTTTAAAGGCCATTTCTGCAATCGATCTAATGGCCTGAGGCTCAAACTGAAGATCAACACCATCAAGCCTCATCAATTCCTGATACTGTTTAACAAGTGCATTCTTAGGCTCTGTAAGAACTTTTTCGAGGGCATCAACATCAAGTTGCTCTAAAGAAGCCAAAACGGGTATTCTTCCAACAAATTCTGGAATTAGTCCAAATCTAACCAAATCCTCTGGTGTTGCCTGATTGAAAGCTTTAGACAAGCGATTTTCTTTTTCTTTTTTAGTGATTGAAGTTGCTCCAAAACCAAGGGTTGCTCGTGAATTGACTCTTTCTTCAATAATTTTCTCAAGCCCTGAAAAAGCTCCACCAATCACAAAAAGAATATTAGCTGTATTAATTTGAATGAATTCTTGATGTGGGTGCTTTCTTCCACCTTGAGGAGGAACATTGGCAATAGTACCCTCTATCATCTTTAGAAGCGCTTGTTGGACACCTTCACCCGACACATCTCTTGTAATCGATGGATTCTCTGATTTACGAGCAATTTTATCTACTTCATCAATATAAATAATTCCGCGCTCAGTCTTTTTAAGGTTATAGTCAGCCGCCTGGTAAAGACGAAGAAGAATATTTTCAACATCTTCTCCAACATAACCAGCTTCGGTTAAGCTTGTTGCATCAGCCATAGCAAAAGGCACATCTAAAAGTCTGGCCAAGGTTTGGGCTAAATAAGTTTTACCAGAGCCTGTAGGGCCTACTAGGAGAATATTTGATTTTTGGATTTCCACTTTATCCATCGATGGTTCGGTGGTGTCACCCTCAGTTGCTGAAATACGCTTAAAGTGATTGTAAACAGCAACCGATAATACTTTTTTGGCAGAATCCTGACCTACAATGTGAGTATCAAGGAACTCTTTGATTTCATGAGGTCTTGGAAGCTTAGTCAAATCGAGCGCTTCAACTTGTTCTTCAGCAACAGGAGCTGCTGGTTTTGCTTTTGGTTTTGTAATGGTTGGCGAAGGCGGCTTCTTCATGGCTGTATTGCCAGTGGAGGAAGAGTGATTGTCAAAAAATTCTTCAGCTAAAATCTCGTTGCAAAGCTCAATGCATTCATCACAAATGTAAACTCCTGGACCAGCAATCAATTTGCGAACCTGATCCTGACTCTTTCCACAGAATGAACATTTAAGCTTATTGTTATCGAATTTAACCATTTTTATAAAATGCCCTAAACTGAATTATACTTCCGAATCTTATGACTGGTAAGTAGCGTTACAAGTTTCGCTTTTAATTAAATTACTCTCTTATTTGATCTTAGTTATGATTCTGACACTTAAAAATTAATTGAATGTTAAGGCCTAAAATTAATGTGAGTTCGATAGAAATTACCGGATGTACCATCGAGGGTTTGGCCTCTCCCCTGGCCCCTCTCCAAATTGGAGAGGGGAAGGTGCTTCGAAAGAAACGGGAGGGGTGAGGCTGTTAGTGGAAGGTCTCTTGGAATCAAGTATCCAACTCTTGCATTTTTTATCTTTCATCGAACTCAGGTTAAATTAAAGACCTAGAGTAGAAGTGACAAACCCCAAATAATTTGCAAACTTGTCCAAGCTATTCATCCTTTCGCAATTGAGAGAATAATCAATCCCATCAAGGTATTCGAGAATAAGTTCATTGCTGAGTTTGCTCTTAAAATCGACCTTTTTTAAAGCTAACGAAGCTAAATTGTTTTCTAAATTCTTTTGAAGTACTTCCTGAAGTTTTTGCTTTTGTTTATTTGCAAACTGTTTGTCCTCCGAAGGCTTTTTGTTGGCGACAAAAACCGCAAAAACAAAATTTAAACTGGTCAACTTAAACCATTCATCAGCCAAGTCATAACAATAATAATTTGACAGTTTTCCTTCTTTTGCTAATTTCCATGCCAAAAGCGCTTCGTCACCAATAATTAAAGCATTAGCAAATCTTTGATTCAGCAAATCCTGGCAACTGAGGCTTTGTTTAGACCATTTATTATCTTTGCTGCCATTTTGAGCTAAAAGGACTTTAAGCAAATTAACGCTGGTTCGAGAATGGTCTGTATAAAAAATTTCTTCTTTATGCAGTTCTGTAATTGGTTTATTAGAAAAAAACAAAACCGATTTTACAGTTTTCTTTTTTGTGGTAATGCAGAATCCATCGAACAATTCGAACTTTTTGCGGTTACGCAAATATTCATAGCTGGGAAGCTGGGCATAATCGACTGAACCAGCTTCCAGAGCTTGCCAAATCTCGGCCGGAGTACCAAAAAAGGAATCAACAACGGATGAATCCAAACCATTGTATAAAGGCCAGCTGTTAAGATATTTGACAAATCCAACTTTAAAGCGCATTAAATCAGAGTAAAACTTTTATCTAGGTTTTGTTATTTTAAAGCAATTTATGGCTCTTGCACTTAATCGTTTTAGAAAACCTTTAACTAATTAATAAAAATAATGTTGTAACTTATATTTAGAGATTAATTTCTCTATTAATCCGAAAAAAGAAAATGAAAACATCTAAACTCACCCAAAAACAGCTCAAGTACAGAGATCTTATCTTTTGTCTTATTTCATTCAATTGGTTAATTTTATTCCCTTCAAGCTTCTTTTTGGTAATTTATATTCTTGAAAACACTCCTTGTACCATTAACGGTTTAATTGAATGGAAAGGCATTTTGAGCAACATCTTCTTTTATTCTTTCCTAAGATTTACTTCTTTATAAGCCTCAAATCCACTCTTCACGCTGTCTTCAACAGAGACACCGCGCAAATAATTGCCAGCCAAAACAATTCCCTGCATCGAAGGCTCAACCGCTTCGATTAAAGCTTTATGACCAACTTCGTACTGAGGAATTCCTTGTTGCCATTTGGTTACAAGCGAAAATTCTTGCTGTAAACTATCTAAATGAAAAACCTTTTTTATGTCACGCAGGCATAGATCGGTGATTTCCTTATCCGAAAGATTGAGAGCCTGCGGATTGTTAATTCCTCCAACAAAACAAGTAAAAGCAATTTGGCCTTTGGAACAACGATTAGAAAATAAAGCCGAAGAAAAAATTACACCCAATACTTGAATATCTTGATCTCGAGCCGTTAGAAAACCAAAAGAAGAACTAATGGTTTTTAGATTATCTTCGGAGAAATATTTTTCGTCACAAATTAAGTTAACACAAGACACAGAAGCGTAACGGAGTTTAGACAAATCCTTATAGATTTCTGGAGCAATTTCGGCGGCTTTAAATGCTGGAACTGCAAGAATTACTTTTTTGGCATTAATACACTGTCCGTCAGCCAACTCCACCACGAGGAGAGAGTTATGAAGAAATAACTTTTTGACAGGAGAATTAAGTTTAACTTTATTGACTGGAAGGAATTTATGTATTGCCCGAACCAAAGTGCTAAGGCCTTCGGGAAAAGAGATTATTTCTCTTTTCCTTTTCTTGCCTTTATCCTCTTTAGTTGTGCTTTGGAAAAGCTTTTTGAGAAAACCAAGAATGAGGTTGTTATTTTCTTTTGCAATTTCAAAAACAGCTGGAAAAACGCTTTGG
>JANRMG010000033.1:0-15980 GCA_033761855.1 Candidatus Caenarcanales bacterium | reverse complement strand
GATAAAAAAGCTGGTTTTAGTACTTTTATATCCTGGATTGATTTTGATCCAGCCGTTGAAGAAGATTGGTTGAAAATAATTCAAGAATTAAAAGAAAGTTAAGCGCGGGCACCAGGAATTATTTTCAATAGGATCTTTAGTGCTTTTAAGAATGCTGTTACTGGTGGTTCAACTAATACTCGGTTTGTTACAAACTCTGCAGGTGAAACTATTGACTTGAAGCCAGTTGCAAATTTTCCAGGAAATCCTTCACAGATTGGACATATATTTCGATCAAGGCATAATATCACCGACACGCCTGAAACAAGAATTGAGATACAGAGCGTTGTTAATCAGAGAAACTATCTCGGTGCTGATATACAAGGAAATAGTTGGTACGCAAGAATCAATCAGAATGGAACTCAAACTTGGGTTTCCGTTATGAATGGTACTATTCAGAATGCTGGTATAAACAAAGTAGGGAATATCAGAACTTTTAATCCCCTTACCGGACTTTCAGGAAGATGAGTACCAATTTTACAGAACAAGAAATAAAAGCAAAAGATGAAAGCATAACAGTTTTTGAGGCTTTTAAAGCCACATTTGAATATATGAAGAATTATAAAGAGATAATTCATTCTACAAGCTCTGGAGGAGTTGATACAGTTTTATCTTGGATGTCAATTTTAAAATCAGATGATTTACCAGCAGATCCAGCCGTTTGGGAAGACTGGTTAGAATGTGTAAGAAAAGCAAAAAACAATGAAGTAGATATTGAGTTTAAGTTATCTAATCCAAATGAAACTCAATCGTAATTGAAATAATTTAATAAAAATCAATTATCAAGTGGATCATTGTTGGCTCTGCTGCTTTGTATTAATACTTTCAGATGACGAAACAATTGGTATGGAGAGCTTTTAGCAAAATTTGGATAAGTAAATTAGGAGAATCCTACTCGACTAAAGATAAGGAATATTTTGGAAAAAGTTAGCAAATAAATTCAAGCCAGTTAAATCGTTTTGAATTTGCCTTTAACTATAATTAGTTAGAAAGGTTTAATAAATAAATGTGGAAATTTGTATCATCACACTTTATAGATTTTCAGAAAAATATTTCTCTTACTGAAAATCAGCATTCAGATGCTTTAACCAAAGCAAAAGGAATTGCAAAATGTTTACTTCAAAAATATTGGCCTAGAATTCAGAGCTCTGACATTGATTACGTCACAATTTTAGGAGGCTCATATGGTAAAGGGACTGCTACCCGTCCAGTTACAGATATTGACCTGCTCTTTATATTACCCTCCAGTGTTTACACAAGATTTAATGATTACGAATACAACGGACAGTCGTCTTTATTGCAAGAAATAAAAGCTGTCTTAGAGAAATCTTATTGGCAAACTGAAATGACAGCTAATGGTCAAGTGCTTCAAGTAAAATACTCCTCCTATCAATTTGAAGTTGTTCCAGTGTTTAAACTAAATGATGGAAGATTCATCTACTGTGACACCGGCAATGGTGGCAGTTGGAAGATAAGTAGCTTTTTTCATGAATTAAGCATGGTTAATAATGCTGATGAATTATCAAATGGTTCTTATAGAGCTTTAGTCAAATACCTTAAAGCTTGGAGGAGAGAGCATAACGTTAGTTTCAAATCTTTAGCTCTAGAACTAGCGGCACAAAATTTCATTTTGCAATGGCTACACATTACTTCTTCAACCGCTTATGGAGACATATTCTTTTGGCACGATTGGATGGTTAGAGACTGTTTTCTCTTTCTTTCTAACCTCAATTGGAGTTCAGTAAGAGTTCCAGGAACCGATGAAATAGTTCCCATAGACAACAACTGGCAAAGAAAAGCTTACAAGGCATACGAAATAGCTTGTCAAGCATGCAATTACGAAAGTTTAGATCTCGGTACCGAGGCCTTAGAATGCTGGAAAAAAATTTTCGGCAGCCAATTTCCCCAACAATCGTGCATACCCCCTCTCAAAAACTTGAGATCTATGAGTATTCATGGTTCATACTATTTGGATCAGTTGTATAGCAAACCGTTTCAAACTGTTTTAGCTAGAGCCGGAGAGACCCATAACCAACCAATTCAAACAAAAAGCCCAACATCCTTACCAAGACGTAGTATGAAAACTCTTTCTGATGTTTTAAGCGGCGGTGGTTCAGTTAAATTTAATCCATATAAAACCTTATTAGAAGGAGAATACTAATGACAGAAGATGAAAAACAAAAATTGCTTAGTGTAACTAGAGAGATGTATGGCCGCATAGCGTACACTCATAAAGTTCATGAAAAGCAAAGAGCTATCATTTCTAAGTCAATTTCCAAATACAAAAAGTGGAATATTCTCTTGCAAGCCATAACTTTTTTATTTGCTTTAGGAAGTGCTGTATGGTTATGTCCTTTGTTAAAGTTTTTAACACCAATAACTAGTGCTATTGCTCTTTGGCTGACGTTATACAATCTTAGCTTCTCCAAAGAGAAGCAAGAAGCTTTACATAGACAAACAGCAAAAAAGTTTTTGTATTTTAGAGACAAACTAACTTTTTTAATTGCTCGATTAATGGGAGAGTTTGAATCTACAGACAATTTAAGGGAGCAAATAGAGGGCATCTGCAGGGAAGTTACCATAACATATGAATATGCACCTGATACAGATGGTCAGGCCTATTCTGAGGCACAAACAGCATTAAAAGAAGAGGAAGAATTAACTTTTTCTGATGAAGAAATTGACAAAATGTTGCCCAGCAAACTTAGGATTGGAAACAAAGAATAGAAAAACACTAACCCCCACCAAAACCACACCAACAACCGCCTCCGGAACCAAATTATCCACCTCAACCACTAAATCGGCAGTCTCCAAGTATAGGCTCTCCCGAAGGTTGACTGTCTTTGCAATTTTTTTCTCTCAATCAACCCCTTCCATCATTAAGTTCATTGTTGCTTTGTGCCAACAACGGACGATCAGTGTTATTTTTAAACGCTTATAAAATATCTCGTTGATACAAAATCCAAAGACAACCTCATCAAACTAAAGATTAGGAAGCTTAATCAATGGCAGGCGAGCAATCAGCTATGAATGATATATTCTTTTTTATGAGTTTGACCTTTGAGAAAGTTTCTTAAATTCTTCCCTCCTTCCAGTAACTAATCCCCATGAAAAAACAAAACCTATTTTTGAATAAAATAACAGCCGCTTTACTCACCCTTTCACTATCTACCGCCACTTTCGCAAACCCTACTTTAAATAAAGATGAAGCCAAGACCAACCAATTCTGGTGGCCCGATCAGCTTAATCTAACCCCTCTTCGTGCACATTCTCCAAAATCCAACCCACTGGATCAGGACTTTGATTATGCCGAAGCTTTCAAAAGCCTGGACCTCGAAGCAGTAAAAAAAGATATTAACGCTGTGTTGACCTCATCCCAAGAGTGGTGGCCAGCAGATTATGGTAACTATGGGCCTTTCTTTATTCGCATGGCATGGCATAGTGCGGGCACCTACAGGCAGGGTGATGGACGTGGAGGAGCCGGAGGAGGACAACAGCGCTTTGATCCGCTAAACAGTTGGCCCGATAATGCCAGTCTAGACAAGGCGCGACGTTTGCTTTGGCCTGTAAAACAAAAATATGGACAAAAAATCTCATGGGCTGATTTGATGGTTTTAACGGGCAACGTCGCTATGGAAAATATGGGCTTTAAAACCCTGGGCTTTGCTGGCGGCAGAGAAGACGACTGGGAGCCAGATTTTGTTTATTGGGGGCCAGAAACAAAGTTAATGGCTGACGAACGCCACTCAGGGGATAGAAACTTGAAAAACCCATTGGCTGCTACTCAGATGGGACTAATTTATGTGAATCCAGAAGGCCCCAATGGCAACCCAGATCCGCTTGCAGCGGCAAAAGACATTCGTACAACTTTCGGACGAATGGCTATGGATGATGAAGAAACCGTTGCCTTGATTGCCGGTGGACACGCTTTTGGTAAATGCCACGGCGCTCATGAACCAGCTAAATGTGTTGGACCTGAGCCTGCGGCAGCAGGAATTGAAGAACAGGGCTTTGGTTGGAATAATAAATGTGGCAAAGGTAATGCCGAAGACACTGTAACTAGCGGTCTGGAAGGGGCTTGGACTTCTTCTCCCGCAAAGTGGACAACTATGTATTTAGATAATTTGTTTAAATATGAATGGAAGCAAGTAAAGAGTCCTGCTGGAGCTGTACAATGGATTCCAACCGATGAATCTGCAGCTAACCTGGTTCCTGATGCGCATATTAAAGGAAAATCTCATGCTCCTTTTATGTTAACTACCGATTTGTCGCTGAAGTTCGATCCGGCTTACAGAGAGATTGCACAAAGATTCCAGAAAAATCCTGCCGAATTTGAACTTGCCTTTGCAAGAGCTTGGTTTAAGTTAACCCATCGCGATATGGGACCACGTACTCGGTATATTGGCGCTGATGTACCCAATCTGGAGCTGATTTGGCAAGACCCGATTCCGAAAGTTGATCATAAACTAGTTGATTCGACGGACATTGCCAAACTTAAAGCTAAGATTCTTGCATCTGGTTTAACTGTACCTGAGCTTGTTCGCACAGCCTGGGCTTCAGCCTCGACTTTCCGTGGCACCGATATGCGTGGAGGTGCAAATGGAGCGCGAATTCGCCTTGAACCTCAGAAAAATTGGGAAGTAAATAATCCAAAAGAATTGGCAAAAGTCCTTACCCGCTTGGAGAGCATCCAAATGGATTTTAATAAAGAACTTAAAGCAGGAAAGAAAATATCACTTGCCGATACAATTGTTCTTGCAGGAAATGCCGCTATAGAAAAGGCCGCCAAGGATGCTGGATATAAAAACATAGAGCTTCCTTTTATGCCGGGACGTATGGATACAACTCAAGACAAAACTGATATAAACTCCTTTGCTTCACTTGAGCCAACCGCTGATGGATTCCGTAATTATTTTGCTGAAAATAACTACCGAACACCCGCTGATATGCTGGTTGAAAAATCGAGCCTCTTAAACTTAACTGTTCCTGAAATGACCGTTTTGGTGGGTGGTATGCACGCGCTGGATGCCAACTTTGAACAGTCAAAACACGGTGTGTTTACCAATAAACCTGGCACTTTAAGTAATGATTTCTTCGTTAACCTTCTTGATATGTCGACCAAATGGGAGAAATCATCTAAGTCCGAAGGAGTTTATGAAGGCTATGATCGAAAGACGGGTAAGCTTAAATGGACAGCTACCCCGGTCGATTTAATCTTTGGTTCAAATTCAGAGCTTAGAGCTATTGCAGAAGTTTATGCCACAGACGATTCGAAGGATAAGTTTGTGCGTGACTTTGTAAAAGCCTGGACTAAAGTAATGAATCTTGACCGCTTTGATTTGGATAAAAAGTTTTAAGGTCTAAGAATAGGTAGCCCGAACACTAAGCAAAAAGAACCCCATCCCTAGCCCTTCCCCATAAGCAGGGAAGGGAACAGATTTGCCCTCTCTGCTTGCGAAGAGGGTCGCCCAAAGGGCGGGGTGAGGCAGACTTTTAACTGTTCGGACTACCTAAGGAAGATTTTTTTCAATCTCTAGAATTTCATTTAAAAGATCTCTTGCAGTCTCAGTCATAGAGAGGGATTCTTCGATTTTGCTTTTTAGAGTGTTTTGCATATTTCTGTTCTGTAGCTCTTGAATGAGGAATTGTTTATTGTGCAAGCTTAGCTGTTGCCAGTTTTCTATAAAATGTGAAAACCCGGTAAGAATATTAGAAGGATCACCAATCATCACTCCAGCGCTATTTATACATTCTTGAATGAAGAAAGGCAGATTGCCAAACTTTTGTGATTGTAAGATTCTTCTATGATGAATATTTGTGGTACTTAATGTAATCTTCATTCTGAAAAGAGTGATTAGATGGGCAACCCTTCAATGAAAAGTTCGGCAAAGATCATTTACATCTTAAAAAGTTAATATTAACAATTCCTCGTTTTGGTGTAATTTTTAAGAAAGACAAAACACAAATTTTAAAAGGTAATTAGAAAAGGTTTATGAACAAAAAGACAAGTGTTTTAATCACCGGATGTAGCAAGGGCTTTGGATTGCTTTTCGCTGAAAAGCTGGCAGCTAAAGGCCATAAAGTTTATGCAACAGGTCGTGATTTAGCTCAAGCCGAAAATTTAGTTTCTTTAGCTGCCAAATACGAGAATCTGAGCATCCTCCAAATGGATGTAATAAACCAAGAACACATAGAAGCCGCCCACCGAAAGATTGAAGAAGAGACAGGCGCAAAGCTTGGAGTTTTAATTAATAATGCTGGCTATGGGTTGCTTGGTGCAATCAGTGAACTCGAATATCCAAAACTACAAAAGCAGTTTGAGACCAATGTCTATGCTCCAGTTATGATTACTCAAAAGTTTTTACCTCTTTTAAACGCTCATCCAGGCGGAGGCTTGGTAATTAACATAAGTTCAATCGCTAGTTTCCTTGGGCTTCCCTCTTTTGGGGCTTATTGCGCCAGTAAAGCTGCGCTAAACGCTCTTAGTATGAGTCTTGCCACCGAAAATGTTGATAAGAATTTATCGGTTGTAGTAATTGAACCCGGCCCATTCAAAACCGAATTCAGGCAATCAGCCGAAAAGGCCAGCCAAATTACTTCTTATTCTCATACTCGTTCTAAGCTTTTCCCAACTCAACAAGATCCATCTGAGGTTATTGATTTAATCGTTGATTTGGTAGAAAAGAAATTGAATGATGAACTCGAAATCTATAAAGAAATTCCAGTTGGTAAAAACTCTAACTTCTTGCGGATTCTCTCTCGGTGGTTGCCTCAGGGATTGTTAGCTGTAATTATGTCCAAGCAGGTTGCGAAGAAGTGAAATTTATTTTACCTTTCAAAGGCACCCAAAAAAGCAATTGGAGGGGTTGGAGTTGAATAAAAAAGTCCGGGTGTATTTTGTGCAATCTCCAGCTTTCTAAAAAGCTCTGTCTCTGCATTATTTTCTTCGCGGGCAAAGAGTCTGGAGCGGGCGCCACTGTCGGTTAATAAAATGGATTCTGCTTCAAAGCCCTGTTGCCTAACGGCATGCTTAATCTTGCCCTCCCATTCCTCGGGGAGCAAGCCATCTTCCAAATATACAAAAACAATTTGTCCTGTCTTTGTTATTACAACAGCCGTTCGGGAGGTGATTCCACTTTGTATTTCGCGGGTCTGACCTACTCCGGCTCCTCTTCGGTTGTCCACATCACAAGCTGATTCCTGATCTCGGACGAGGGGTAAGTATCTCGAATCTCTCTCTGGAAGCTGGCTTATGTTTCCATTAATCAAAGAAGCTACTAAGTCAAATCTCTCTTTCGGTAGAGAACTGTCTGGAGAAGTTAATAGTCCCAGCCCGCCCATAAAGAATTTGTATTTGTCTCTGTATTCTTGCTTCCATCCACCCAGTACAACTTCGGCTTTGTTGTCTTGGGTAATGGCTAAAGCATAACGGTGGTTGGCAACACTTCTTCCTTGCTGACTGGATGGTTGATACAACCTTCCTTCGGAATAAATATCTCCGTAGGGTTCCAAGCTTCCCGCTCTTGGGCCTCCTGGTGGAACTATTCCGTAAAAACTCCCGTTAATTGCTGCAAGATAACCCGGACGATTTTCAACAGAGTTTTTGTCGGTAATTCCTTGAAAATTACCATTTGAATCAGTGTTGGCAATTAAACGCAAATCCACCTTCTGGAGGTCAAGAACAAAGAGTCTGGTTACATCGTCTTGTCCAAAAAAATCCTCATTACGAAAATTTATATTATTTACGTACCTGTGGCCCAAAGGTAGATTTGCCGAAGTGGGAGATGGATCAGTGTCAGGATTTTCTAATTTATCTTCGCTATTGCTTATGGGCCTATTGACTTTCCCTCAACCTTACCGCTTGCTCCTAATTTGTTTAGGAAAACTGTTAAAGTCTCGGTTGTAATTGCTGTTCCAGTGCCTTTATAAACAATATTCCCTAATGTGTTGGGCTTAAGATCAAAGTTGGCGGCTGTTGTATTGGCAAATATTCCTTCGATTGTAAGCAGTTTACCATTGCCAAAGTCCATCTCAAGGTTGCTTGCTTTCTTCTTTGCCATAACTAGTTTGTTAAGTATTTGGGCAAAGTCAAGATTTTGGAAATTGAGTTTTTGAGTTGCTTGAGAATTTTGAATTGTAATTTTGGTTTCAAGATTGTAATTAAACTGATTATCTTTTGGATTTACGCTCCCGTTGAGGACTCCTCTCCCAAAATCAGCAATTGCAATTTCGCTTCCATCAGCCAGTTTGATGTTTTCAATCTTACGGGGAGTGGTTGCTTGACCCGCCGCATCGTAATAATCGGCAACAGTTAATTTGTTATTGCCTCCAAAATTTACTACCAAAGCGGTTCCCATTTTTCCAACTGAGTACAATCCACGATTGCTTAAATAATCAGCTTGTGTGGCAATATTTTTAAGAACCAGAACCGGAGAGGGCTCTGTTGCAGTGCCTTCAACTATTACCTTAAGTTCTCCAGAGGTGTATTCTGCTTTTGCCGCTGTACCACGATTAACCCGAAGCTCACCAGTTGCTGGAGAGGTGGGTGTAGTTTGCACAGGTGGAACTGGAGTTGCGGGTGTTGAGCTCCCGACAAAATTGGCTGCAGTTATATTACTAGTAGCACCTTTGAGTTTAAAGTTTCCAAGAGTCCCCGTTGAAAGGGCAAAATCACCAGCTGTATTGTTTAGGAAAAAGTTCTCAATTGTAAGTTCTTGTCCAGAACCAAAATCCAGTTTTAGATTTCTGCCATCTTTATTAACAAACTTAGGACTTGCAGCTGATTTGAGCCTGGTTAAATCAGCCTCGGTAATATTTACCAACTCTAGTACATGCTCTGGCTTGGCATTTTTGATTGTAAGTTTTGTACCACCTGCATATCTTACAAGGTTAGCCGTTGGAGCAACGCTGAGATCAAGCATTCCTTTACCAAAGTCGGCGATTGAAATCTCTGTTCCGTCAGCGAGTTTAATATTTTCAATTTTACGAGGAGTGGTTACTTGACCTGCTGCATCGTAATAGTCAATGATGGTTATTTTATTATTTGCTCCAAAACTCATGACTAGAGCGGTGCCTTGTCTTCCAACAGTGTAAGTTCCACGGTTGCTTAGATAATCTCCACGGGTAGCAATGTTTTGAAGAATCAAAGCAGGAGCTGCTGCTGTTGCAGTGCCTTCGATGGTGATTCTTACTTCTCCAGAAGTATAGGTTGTGCTTGCTGTTCCTCTCGTTACGGTTATGTCTCCCGTTGTTGCGGGGTTTGCAGGAGGAGAAATGGGAGGTGTTGTAACAGTCACAGTTGTAGTTTCAATGACTAAACTTGGTAATAATCTTTGAACCTCTGCTCTGAGTGCCACCATAGTTTTTGGACCGAGAATACCATCAACTGCTAAAGCTTGAATTTGTCCAGCTTGAATTCTATCTTTATGGTTTTCGTTAAACCTAAGCTGGAAGCCACGGATGACTTTTTCGGTTGAAACTCCGCCTCCCATTTCCACTTGACCATATTGGCCTGGCTGTTGAGCTTTTAGTTCTTGCAACCATAATAAAAATTCGGTGTAATTTAAAGCGCTTCTGGTTTGTGGGCCAACAATTCCATCAACCTCTAATTTATTAAATCTTTGGAAGCCAACCACAAAGGCTTCTGTAGCCTCATCAAAATCGCGATCTAAAGTGTCTGTATCGAGAGTTGTTCCGTATCTTCTTGCCAAAATGGTTTGTACTCTATCAACTTGAGCTTTAATTTCTGCAAGATCATTGCCTGTGTAGCGAGCTTCTACGCCTCTGTACAATAATGGTTCTGTCATATTTTTATCCTTTTAAATTATGGTGTGAGTATTTAGAATTGGTCAGTAATTTGAAAACTGACTTTTAAAAAAATTTTCTGACTGTCTGATCTGCTTGAATGATTAACGAAAAAGTTCTCTTACTTTTTACAAAAAATTAACGATTTTTCATTTTTCTTGATATACGAATGACCAAAAAACAATGGGTTTATTGCGGATTTGTTGGTCTTTGGGAGCTTCTTAAGAAGGTATAATTAACTAACAAATATCGAGAAACAAATATGAGCGAAGCAATCAAAATAGTTTATTCAGCTTTCATGGCTCTAGATGAGTCCGAAAAAAAAGCATTTCTTGAATATTTGGAAGATCAAATTGAATCTGACACAATATACCAGTTTATGCAAGAAGGTGACCAAACTCAATTATCTCAAATAGAGATGCAAAAACTTAAAGAAGACTTGAGGTCATGAAATATACCGCTACAAAAGAATTCTGGAAAGATTTACAAAAAATAAAAGATAAAAAAATCAAGAACAAACTCATAAATTTACTAAATCTTTTAGAAGCAAGCGAAAATCCATTTGATGTTATAAATTTAAAGCCTTTAGTGGGCTATCCCAATTTCTACCGAATAAAGTTAGATTATCATTACCGGATAGGCTGTTTTTATGATGGTGAAGTTCTTGAACTAAAGAGATTATTGACTAGAGAAGCAATATATAAGAAATTTCCTTAAATTTATGAGCTCAATAAATCAAATTCAAAACGAAAAAGCAGTTTATGGCCCCGTAAAGTCCTGGCGCTTTGGGTGGTCTTTGGGAATAGACCCAATTTTTGAGATTTCAACTTGTTCGTTTAACTGCATTTATTGCCAGCTCGGCAATATCCAAAAAGTCACCACTGAACGCAAGGTCTATGTTTCTACCGAAAAAGTAATTTCTGATTTTAAAGATGTTTTGGCTTCTGGAAGCTCTTTTGACGTTATAACTTTTTCCGGTAGCGGGGAACCGACCCTTGCAACGAATTTAGGAGAAATCGTTAGTGAGCTCAAAGTTCTGAGTCCTCAAACTCCAATTTTGGTGCTTACGAACTCCACTATGCTGCATTTACCTGAAGTCCAAGAGAACCTCAAGAATGTCGATCGGGTGATTGTAAAACTGGATGCTCCGAACGACGAGATTTTGCAAATGATGAACAGGCCAGCCGAGGGAGTAAGTATAAACTCTATTCTTGAGGGAATTCTTGCTTTTCAAAAAGTCTATAAAGGTGAACTGGACATCCAGATGATGTTCATGCCTTTGAATCTTAAAGAAATTGATGACTTGGCTGGGCTTTTAAAACAAATACAACCGGAGGTTGTTCAGCTTAATACTCCTTTGAGACCTTACCCTCTCTCGTGGCATAGGGACAGCCGCGGCAATCATTATAGTGAGAGAGAGTATGAAGTTAGAACTCTGCGTGTAATAACTAAAGAAGAAGCAACTTTCATCGAAGAGACTCTCAGAGCCAAAACTGGACTTAAGGTTCTTTCGGTTTATAGAGAGTGAGATTTCATATATTTTTTGCAGGGGCTCGCCATGCCAAGCCCGCTTCTGGGACTTCAGGAAAAGGATCTAGCAGGGTAGACCCCCTACATTTTTAAAATTCTTTTAAAATTTAATTATGAAGCCAAACTACATAAAAGTAAAAACAAAAAAAGAAAAGTCTCAGACTTTAAAGCCCTTTTCCAAAGCCAAAAGCAAAGCAAAAAAACACAAAGATAAGTTTGAACTTCTAATCGATTTAATTTTAAAGAATAACGAAGTTGTTGTTGAAGAGCGCAATACGAAGCATTATCCTTTGGATTTGCTAATACTGCTCATCCTTAACCAATCCACCACCGATTTGCTGGCCGATAGAGCTTTTTTAAATTTAAAAGCAACTTATAAAAATTACGAGGAAATCCTGCAAGAAAACGATGCAGAGAAGCTTAGAGAGGCCATAAAAATTTGTGGTTTGGCTCCGAGAAAGGCCAAATATATTCTCAATGCTTTGGCTTACCTCAAAGAGCGCAATTGGCTCGACATAAACATGGATTTTATTAATTCCATGACCGATGAAGAAGCTCTAAAGGCCATAACTAGAATTAAAGGAGTTGGCATTAAATCGGCTTCTTGCCTGCTAATGTTTTCTTTCAAGCGCGGAACTTTTCCGGTGGACACTCACCTCTTTCGCATCCTTAAGCGGATTGGCGGTCTTTTCCCAACGGGTTCTTCGGTGGAGCAAGTTCATAAAATTTTGCAACCTAAAATCTTGGGCGAAACCTCTTTTAAAGTACATGTAAGTCTCATTGAGCTTGGGCGGCAAATTTGCAAAGCCCCTCAAAAGCCTCTTTGTGAGCAGTGTTATTTGCGATCCGTTTGTGATTATTTTCTGGATATTAATTAACATGAGTTCGACAAGAAAATTTTATGATAGATAAAAAACAACCCTATAGATGCCCCGTCAGACGGACTTAGCGAGGAGCAGGTTGCTAAGTGGAAGCGATGAGCTTTCACTTATGCTTCATTCCCAGTCGTAAAGGACAATCGGACGGAGTACCTCCAGAAAATGGAGGGTTCGGCCTCTCCCCTGGCCCCTCTCCAAATTAGAGAGGGGAAGGAGCGAAGCGGGAGGGGTGAGGCTGCTGGCGGTAAGCCCTTAACACCAACCCTTGCTTAATCTCCTAATTAGCTACTCAGGAAACTTTTGTTCAGTCTCATTTTCCCAGAAGAATTGAGGGTTTCTTCTATACGTCTACTCCAAATTCACAAGCCCAATAACTTTAATTCCACGATGGGCAGCTATAAGTGCACAAAGTACTAAATTGTAGCAGTAAGCCTGAGAGTGAATTTTCAAAATGGTTTTTTCATTAAGAGTTGGCTCAGAGCCGGGGTTCAACCCACAAACGGTTACTTTTTCTAATTCACTCAATTCTGTGGGTGACAAATATAAATCACTTACCGGAAAAAATCTTTGACCCTTGCTATCGTCGTTGGGCCCCAACAAAGGATTCAAGGTCGATAGATTCATGTGGTCTTTTACTAAGCACAACTCCGATTGCAACTCGCGAAGAGGCTCTGCATCATCCAATACAACCAGAGTAGAAATATTGTTCTCTTTCAGAGAGTCTATTAATCCAACAACTTCTTGAGAAAACTCTTTAAAGTTAGAAGTCGCATAGTGCGTGAATGAAGTGCTAGGAGATTCATCCGCTGTAAAACAAAGACTAGAAAAGTTAATTATCGGAAAGCCTGAAAGGAAAGTGTGAAGCGAAGAATTAATTTCCATAATATAAACTCCAAATATTAAAATTCCACTTTGGGAGCTTTACGCCATATTTCTTCCAAGCGGTAGAAATCCCGCTCCGGTTGATGCAATACATTAATTAAAACATCACCGTAATCCAAGAGAATCCATTCTCCGGCCTTTAATCCCTCTCGGCCGTCGGCTTCAATCTCTTCGTCTTCCAAAGCTCTTTCTATCGATTTCGCCAAACCTCTAACCTGAGCTCTAACAGCCTGGCTAACAATAACCATATAAGTACATAAACTCGTACACTCCGAGACATCTAGGACTATTGGTTGCCAAGCCTTTTTGTCATCGCAGGTTTCATAGGCGATTCGGGCAATTAATAAAGATTTTTCTTGCTCTTTTGCCTCTTTTTGCTCTTTGCTGAGAACTGGCTCTGGATTGGAGTTAATAGGAGCTTCTTTTTTTTGAGAGTTTTTTCTAGTGTTTTTCAATTGCTGTATAAGTTTGCGGGAAGAAGGATTATAAAAAGCTTTGAGAAGTTATATTTATATGCACTAAACTTTAAACGTTTAATACTGTTTAGCGAAAATAATTTTAAAACTTTATTTAATTATAAATGGCAAATACCACGCTAAAAAACAACACCTCAGGAAAGAGCAACTTAAGAATCGGAAATGGTTTTGACTCTCACAGCTTTGAACTGGGGCGCAAGCTCATAATCGGAGGTGTACATATTCCTTACGAAAAGGGTCTTAAAGGTCACTCTGACGGGGATGTTTTAACGCATGCTGTTATTGATTCTTTGCTCGGAGCGGCAGGGCTGGGTGACATCGGCGAGTTTTTCCCTCCCTCTGATGCCAGTCTCAAAGGGGTAAACTCAATCTCTCTTTTAGAGCAAATCATAGAGAAAATAAAATCCGAAAATTGGTCCATTGTTAATCTCGATTGTGTCCTTATTTGCGAAGAGCCAAAGATTAGTCCTTATAAAAAGCAAATTCTTGATTCTCTGAGCGAGGCTCTGCAAATAGAGTTTGGGCAAATTAACTTAAAAGGTAAAACAGCCGAAAAAATGGGTTCTCTTGGTCGGGGAGAGGGAATAGCCGCTATAGTAGTTTCTCTGCTTGAAAAGCATAAATCTGTTGCAGCTGAATGAAACCGTAAACTAAAGCTCCGACTGACAGTACACTAATAAAAATACGTTTAAAGACCGGAAAAGTTTGTTTCTTGCTTTTCTCTTTGGATGAAGGCACTAACAAAAAAGAGACAGCCAAGAGAAGACAATCTTCAACCGTTGCCTGCCAAGGCTCTCTTTGAATTAAATTTCCGTAACAGCCACAAGTAGGTGCCCGGTTAAAAGAGGCCCAAATGGTAGCAGGAATCATGATAGCCAGCAGTATTTGAGCTTTTACCAAATTAGAATGTAAGTTGGAATTTAAGAAAATAGATAAACCAATCCAGATTTCAAATGCAATAAGAACCACTGCAAAAATATAAACAAGGCTGTCTGGGACAGGTAATTTATAGGCAATAATTTGCTTTAAAAAGGAATTTAAAGGAAAAAGCTTGCTAAAGCCAGCCACAACAAAAATTGAACCTAAGAAATATCGGATTAATCTAGCTATCCATGGTTTGGCGTTGAGGTCCATTTATTTTAGAACCTTTCTAAGTTCATGTTTCAGTGAGACTCCGCGCATCCAGCTTTTAAGAGATAAGCCCAAAATATTTTGCATGAATATAAAAATAATTAAAAATAATACTGCCACGAAAACTGCATCTCTGTACGCAGTTACCGAAGTTGGTAGACCCGGTTGATATTTTTTAAGCGTCTTTTTGTAAATTGTCATCAAGTCATTAAATTTGTCTTTGGATTTGGCTTCTGGAGCAAAAGGCTTTTTGAAAACTTCTTTCCAAATTGATTCCACACTTTTATCTTTATATTGCATCCAACGTTGGGAAGTCGCCTTGTCTTGTTTTATCTGCTCTGGGACTTCTTCTTCAGCTTTGGCACCTTTTATTTTGTATTTCTTAAAAATTTCAGAGAACTGTTCAAGAGTTATTTC
Organism: Candidatus Caenarcanales bacterium; assembly: GCA_033761855.1. Classification (GTDB taxonomy): domain Bacteria; phylum Cyanobacteriota; class Vampirovibrionia; order Caenarcaniphilales; family Caenarcanaceae; genus JANRMG01. The sequence goes on along the minus strand of JANRMG010000033.1, from coordinate 823 downwards.
ATATTTTTGGTAGTTAAAAGTTGCTTCAGCCACAAAATCTTTAAGATGATCGTTGGCTTGAGTGTTTATGTAAGGGACTTGCAGACTTAATAAAAACACAGCCAAAACCAATATTACTTTTACGATTGTGTCTAACACGCTTCCAACCTGCGAGAAGATACAAGAAAGAAAAGAGAAAAACATATTATTTCTAAAAGCATCGGCTTTGCTTATTGCATCACGCACTTTGTCGCATTCTTCGTAATTTACACCACACTTTTGCAATTCATCATTTTTAAGCTGGTGGGTTGGTGATTTTTTTAAAGCAAGCTTGGTCACCTGCTCCACTGTGCCTTTGGGAGAATTATTAGCAGATTGCATAGAAGACATTTTGGAAGGATTTTGAGGCTTTTCGTTATTCATTTTTACTGTCTCAAACTCATCGTTTGATAAATTAGGATTCTTTGGATTGGTAGGTTCAATCGGAGGATTATCATTTTGATTCATAAATCTTTTATATAACTATACTCTTGCTTCACTCTTGCTTCAAAAATAGCAAAACTCGGTCACGGGCATTTTGACTAATACAATAAGTTTTTTAAAAGTTTTGCCATGTATAAAGAGCCTGTGATCATTAAATTGCTCTTCGAATTCTTGTTAAATTACCGTTATAAATTGTACATTAAATTAACCTGACAGGAATTTTTTCATTGAGCAGGCTTTCTTTAATTTCTTGAATTGTCACTTCACGGTAGTGCAAGAGGGAAGCCAATAAGGCTGCATCGACCTTAGTTTTTCTAAAAACATCCACAATGTGCTTTAAAGATCCAGCTCCTCCGGATGC
>JANRMG010000032.1:0-3660 GCA_033761855.1 Candidatus Caenarcanales bacterium | reverse complement strand
AGATAAGTAGCTTTGTTTAGTTCTAGCTTTAGCCTTACATTCCACTAAGCTGATCTTTACTAGCGGATTCTCTGAAACTGGTTATTTTATTAGAACAGTTTTAGAAATTTTATATAGTGTCTAATCAAAATTTTGACTAATAAGCTCCAGAAGCCTTTATTTGAAAAAGTAATTAATCCACGGAAAGATCTTTCGAAAACAAAAGATCTTTCCGTAAGATTGACCGTTGCCTTTGGGTTGGCTTCTATGGAGCTTATAGGTTTGGCTAACTTTTTAAAGTCAGCCTTAATTTGGTCTTCTTGTTTAATGTCGGTTTTCATGGGATCTAACTTGGTCTGTAAAGACTTTACTGGTTAAGCCGCTTCCAATCTTCAAGCTTCTGCCGGTGTGTTGTCCATCTCTGCCGGAGCCACCAAAGGGCCAAACTCTAGATTGCTTACTTTCTTGTCTTCTATAGCTTTAACCTTTACGAACGGCCTTAGAAACCTGATTTGTGAAGGTAAGTAAATGTGAAAGAAAAGGAAAAGGTAAAGATAAAATCCTAAAACTTAAAACTAGCCAACTTTTCCACGGCAATTACCCCTTTTTCGGTAATAAAGGCCGTAATCAGCTTTCCGGGAGTTATATCAAAACTTGGATTGTAAACATCTATGCCGCTTGGAGCTATCTTGTTACCCTTCAGTTCAGTTACTTCATCGGGGGCTCTCATCTCTATTTTTATTTCATCTCCTGTCTCTAGGCTTAAATCAAAGCTGGTAGAGGGTGCAACAACATAAAATGGTACACCGTGTTCCTTGGCTGCTAGCGCCAACATATAAGTGCCGATTTTATTTGCGGTGTCGCCGTTTTTAACTACTCGGTCGGCCCCGACGAAGATCGCGTCAATTTTAGTGGTTTTCATTAAAAAACTAGCTGCTGAATCGGGCATAAGCGAGACTGCCACTTCTGCTCTTTGTAGTTCCCAGGCTGTTAGGCGCGCACCCTGTAAGTAAGGTCTGGTTTCGGTGGCATAAATTCTTACTTTTTTCTTGTGTCTGGCTAGCAATTTAATAACACCTAAAGCAGTTCCTTCACCGGCTGTAGCCAAAGAGCCTGTATTGCAGTGCGTGATAATTGAAAACTCACTCTTGTTGGGTAAAACCGTTAAGCCATAAGAAGACATGAGTTTGCACATTTTTAAATCTTCTTGGTAAATAGCGTTGGCTTCTTTGACCAGAGAGGCAACACCTTTTTGTTTTAAACATTCCTTCATGCGGTCTACCGCTTTGGATAAGTTAACTGCTGTAGGCCTGGCTTCATTTACAGAGTCAAAAAGCACTAAGAGTTTGTTCGGGTCTTCGGATTCTTTAGTGGCCAAACAACAAGCCCAAGCACCCGCAAACCCGATACAGGGAGCACCTCGGACGGCCATATCTTTAATTGCATTTATGACTTCTTTATAGTTTTTGCATTCCAAATAACTTTCTTCCGCAGGCAATAAGCGTTGGTCTAAAACAATTAAAGAATCACCAGTAAAAGAAAGAGGCTTGAGCGCTTCGGAAGAGTCTAATAAGGAGTCTGACATTAATATAAACAATGGATTTGTAGGCTATATAAGAAGGTTAACACCCGTGAGCACAAACAAGAAAGGTTAATTTGTTTAGGAATAATCTCCCCTCGAACTAAACTAATCAGTGATTTCACTGATGATTTCTCGGCCCCCTTTATTAAAGGGGGCGCTTCCCTCTTGTTCTTTATGTTTCGGTGGTGGGTGTGGGGGATTACTTAGAATACAAATAATCGCGGATTCCTTCTCCCATAATGTTTTTTAGTTTGCGTAAAGCCTTAAATTCAATCTTGCGGATTTTGTCCCGATTGATTTTAAGTATTTGACTGACTTCTTCGATTGAGTGGAACTTTTCAGTTCTATTGAAACCAAACCTCAACTCTAAAATGTCTCTTTCTTCTTGATCCAAACTATTTAAGAGCTTCACTAAATCATTATGAAGGGCCTTTTGGAAAAATTGGCTTTCAGGGGTTTTTTCATCTACATCACTAATGACTTCACTGAGAGAGCCTTCATGCTCTTTGTTGATTGGAGACTCAAGCGAAATTGTCTCGTTCTTGTCCATCTCCTTCCAAAGCGTTACATCCTCCATCGAGAAATCTAAGGTGGCAGAGAGTTCAGCATCTGAAGGTGGACGTCCGTACTCTTTTGTCATCTTATCAACCGTCTTCCTGAGGCGGCTAATTTGTTCAAGAACGTGGGCCGGAATCCTGATTGGACGCTCTTTTTCGGTGATACTGCGAGTAATGGCCTGTTTAATCCACCAGGTTGCATAAGTCGAAAATCGATAGCCAAGTTCATAGTCAAACTTTTTGGCAGCTCTCATTAGTCCGGTATTTCCCTCTTGAACCAAGTCTAGAAGTGGAATAGAACTGGAGGCATATCTTTTGGCAATAGAGACAACCAAGCGTAAGTTAGCCTGGATAAGCTTGCTGCATGCTTTTTTAGACACTTCTGGATTCTCTGAGGCTATTTCTTTGGCAAGCATAATCTCTTCATCGGGGGTAAGCAAAGGGATTTTGCCAATTGTTTTTAAATAAAGCTGAACCGAATCATCGAGACCTTGGTATTCAGCTTCCTCTTCAACGAATTCAATTGCTTCAACCTCTTCAATGATGTCGACAAGTGGATCATCTTCGACGAAAAACTCAAGCTCGTCTTTCTTTTTACCTTTTTTATTTAATTTATTTGTTTTATTAATTGCCATATTATTTTGCATCGCAACAGATTGGTAACCCAAAAGAGGGTCTCCTTCATATTTAATGCCTAATGATGTAGCTAAAAATTGGGTACTTACCCTATTATTCGGCTTCTTATTAAGCTTCGCCGAACTTTAGTGATCTTAGAGAGGGATTCCACCGGGACTAAATTTGTCCCTCAAAGAAGCTCTTAAAATGGGATTCTTAGAACTTTTAAGTCGTGTCATAATTCTTTTCTTAAGCTTTATATAACCAAGATGAATGAAAAATTTTTAAAATTTAAAAACAAGTGCTTTACAATATTGGGACTAGGAATAAGCGGGATTGCCTCTCTTGATTATTTGCTCAAGGTGGCTTCAGAAACAAAAATCAAAATATTTGTAAGTGACACCCGCTCTCTTGATTCGCTGCCCGAGAAACTTAGGCAAAAGTTAGACAGTAATAAAGAATGTCTGGATTATGAGTTTGGAAGCGTTCACTCTGAGAAATGCCTCGAAAGCGACTATTTGTTGGTAAGCCCGGGAATTAATCCGCAAGAAAAAATAATTTTGGATGCAAAAAAAGCCAAGGTACAAGTCTTTACAGAGCTTGAATTGGCAAGCCAAATGATGAACAAGTACATTTGTATAACCGGTACAAATGGCAAATCAACTGTCAGCTCTTGGCTCTCTTTTGTTTTGGAAAGTCCCTTGTGCGGCAATATTGGAATTCCCTGTCTGGAAGTGCTTAATTCCTCGGACAATAAAGATGATTGGTATGTTCTGGAGACAAGTTCTTTTCAGTTGGCCCATTCAAACCATTTAAAGCCTAAAATAGCTGCAATCACCAATATTACTCCAGATCATATTACTTGGCATGGCTCTTGGGAAGAGTATATAAACTCAAAATTTAAAATCACCGAATACCAAGACTCTT
>JANRMG010000031.1:0-16983 GCA_033761855.1 Candidatus Caenarcanales bacterium | reverse complement strand
AATAAAAATAAAATAAATTTGAAATTAAAACTGAAAGTTTATCTAAAGCTAAAAATCTATACTTTACATTTTACATTGCAGGAGAGTGAAAACATTCTTATACCTAACTATTTCTTAAGGATAAAGTTTAGTTTTCAAAGTTTTTTATTCTTCAATCAGTTTAAATTTCCAAGCCATTGTATTTATTCATTATGTCCTGGAGCTTCTTTTCGTTTATAAACTCATTAATTGATTCAACTGAAGTTTTTATACAACGCTCAAGCTTCTCCAATTCAGAAGCTGGGAATTTTTGTAAAACATAAGAACTTCTTCGGTCACCGCCTGGATCTGGGCCCACACCAAATTTTAGCCGGGTAAAATCTTTGCAACCCCCAAGTTGTTGAATAATTGATTCAATTCCATGGTGACCGCCAGCGCCTCCCTCTGTCACCCAGCGGATTTTGCCCAAGGGGAGTGCAACGTCATCGTAGACAACTAAAATTTGTTTGTAATCGGTAATTTTGTACCAAGTGAGGGCGGCCCGGAGGGCTTCGCCCGACAAATTCATAAAGGTTTGTGGATAAAGTAAAACCAAATGTCTAGAAGAAATAGTTTTAACTTTACTTTTTAGCTTTTTGGCGGTCTCAGATTTTACTTCATCGTTGTTAAACCTTGCAGCTAGTGCGTCCAAAAGCATAAAGCCTATGTTGTGTCTTGTGTTCTTGTATTCTTCTCCCGGGTTGCCGAGACCGACAATTAATTTGGTTTTCATTGAAGTATTAGTTAAAATTTTTAGCCTAAATTTGCAATTTAATTTGTAAATTAACTTATAAATCCAATTTTTGGATATTTAATTTGGGGATTAGATTGAAATACACACCCCTTTCAATATAAAATAGACCTTCTGATAATTAATAGGTTTTCATTACAATAATTCAACATGAGCACTAATACGACAAATATTAACCTTGAACTCAAAGAAAGAGATCTCAAGCAGAACCCAAGAGAAGCCAGAAGAAACGGTTTTATTCCAGTTACAGTTTATGGCAAAAATTTAAAAGAATCCCTTTCACTCCAAATAACAAAAGCTGATTTTAAAAAACTTAGTTTATCTAACTACAAACAGTCTCTTAGCGCTGTAGTAGAGGGTGGAAAGAGAACAGTTCTTTTGGTAATGAAGGCAATTGAAAGAAACCCTGTTACCGAAGAAGTGCTTAATATCCAATTTCAAAGTGTAGAGCCAGATACTAAAGTTAGAGTTAAGCTTCCTCTTATTTTTGAAGGCAGTTCCCCTCTGGTTCAGGCAGGTGGAACTCTATTAATTAACAATCAATCGGTGGTTTTAACTTGTCCAGCCAAATCAATTCCTGCTTCTGTTAAATTCGATATTGGAACTTTAGCTAATGACAAAAGCATTGCTTATTATTCCGATTTGGTTGTTTCCGATGAATTTATTTTGGAAAGCGATAAAGAACAGATTATCGCAAAGGTAAATATTCCTCAGGTTGCAGCAGCTGCTTAGTAATTTCTTGAATTTCGTCATTCTGAGCTTGTCTCAGGATCTCAAAGATTTGAAACTAGTCTTTAAATCTTTTGACTAAATACAAACTTGTTCGCATTTTACTTCATTAAGTAATTTGTTGTAGTCAGGTAATCTCACTAATTCAACTCCGGGAGACATAGCTGTAGCTGCTCCGGCGGCGGCTCCCATAATGCCGCATTCGGCTATTGTTTTGCCTTGTTCTAATCCAAGTAAAAATGCAGCAAGAGTTGAGTCTCCACTTCCAATCGTGCTTTTTACTTCTATTTTTGGTGGAGTAATATGAAAAGCAAGTTCTTTATCAAAAACTACAAGACCTTTAGCGCCCATCGAGACGATGATAATCTCTATGCCCTGTTGAATGAACTCTTGTCCGGCCTGAATAATTTCTTGGTCTGTTTCTAGCTTTTTGCCGGTTAAGCGCATGAATTCATGACTGTTAGGTTTAATTAAAGCTGGTTTTTCTCTAATTCCAATCTTTAGCGGTTCGTTGTCTCCATCCAGAGCGACCTTAATGCCCTTGGATTTTAAAGCATAAATAAGTTGACCATAAATACTTTCGGTAATACCCAAAGGCAAAGATCCACCGAGCAAGACAAAAGAAGGATTGGAAGTAAGATTCGTAATTTTGTTAAAAAGTGTTGCAAGGTCATAAGGGGTAATTTCTGGTCCTTTAGAATTAAATGCGATGTGGTCCTTGGATTTATTTGTAAAAACAATAACGTTGGAACGTGTCTCCTGCGCAATTTTTACAAAGTCGCAAGTTACTCCTTCGTTTATGAGAAGACCTTCTAAGTGAAGCCCCGTAAAGGAACCCAAAAATCCGGTTGCAATAGTATCTCCACCAAGAGTTTTAATAACGCGCGAGGCGTCTATGCCCTTGCCCCCAGCGTAATCTTGTTCTTTTTGTATACGAATAGAATCGTCGGTTTTAATTTCATCCACCCAAATTACTCTGTCTAAGGACGGATTCAAAGTTACTGTGTAAATCATAGTTATTATTTATTTGATTGGATAATTATATAAAAATCTTTTATATGAAGTTTGAATTATTTATTCATAGGTTAAAAAATGTTATAAAGTCAAAAAAACTATTAATGCGTGATACTTTTTGTGCAAGATATTTAGCCTAATATAAAATTTAATTTGATCATCACTCAACAACAGCAACCTTCAAGAACTTTAGAAATTCCTTTCTTTTACAAAACACCAGAACACTAACTCTACTGGGAAAATCTTAGAGAACTTAAACATGTTTATACGCTAAACAGAGAAAAATTATCAAGCAATAGAAAAACTCCGATCTTCGATACTGAAGGCTTAAGACATGCAAGGTCTAATGATTTATATGTAAATAGGTGGTTTCGAGAACGAAAAACAAAAGAATTTAAAGAAGCTTCAACATTTATTAAAGCAAAAAAATCTCAAACACAAGGTTCTTCCTTTGGGGTTGTTCATTGTTTAAATCCTTTATATTACTCCCCAGAAAGAAAAAAATTTCAGAGAATTTGTAATGATTTTTTGCTTTGGGCGCAAAAACTTGTTATTCCAAAAAATTCCGAAAATAACTGGAGTCACGGATGGAGTGATGGAAACAACTCAACTAATTGTTCAGCTTTGATGGATTCTTACTATGTTGGTGAAATGCTTCGATATTTATGTGACAATTTTGCGTCAAGAGATTCTTCAACACCGTTTGACATTAGAACATTTCTACAAATTAATGAGCAAAATAGTTCACATTTGATTACAGCCAGTTCAAATTATAATCCCTCTAACCAGACGACTTATGTCTCTGCAAGCTGCCTTTATGGAAATCGGTTGGATTTTGATGGACAAAGCTGCATTAGACAATACGCTTTTTCAAGATATTTGGTTGGAGATTTTTCTCCCAGTTTAAAGTCTGCTTTACTTCGATTTGATAATGGGTTTTTAGTTTCATCTCCTAAAATTGAAATCACCAATGAATTGTTATCGCAAAATCCGCAAATTCAATTTACTGCTTTAAATACAGGCAATTATTCCAGTGAGTTAGAGAATATTTTTCATGAATGTTTTGGTTTAGCATCCTCAGCGGCTTATTATTCATCAATAAATATAAAACCCCAAGAGAACTAACGTTAAGCTTCTTCAACATTTTATGAAATCTATGTAATTTCAAGTGTCTTTTTGTTAAGGCTTTGCAAGCTCAAATCACGTCTTTCGGGTATGTTTTCCCTTTGAATAAGCAATCTTAAGTTTGTTTTATCAATTAGGCGTTACGAACTAGTGTTTATGACCGAATAAAAGACCTAGGTCATTTAACCGAAGAGGAGATCAGCATTATGAAAAACACTCAAACAAAGTTTGGTACATTCTTACTTGGCAAAGTAGCCGGTAAAGTCGATTTTTGCAAGTTATTAGGTATCTCAGGATTAATGCTTTCATTAGCCAATATTCCTGAATTCGGTCATGCAGTTCCTGCAATAAATACACTACCTACTGGATATTCTTCACCAACAGGTAATGTCGCTTTTTCTCAAACAGGCAATACACTTAATGTGAATTCTGCCGCAGACAAATCTATTGCTAATTATCAAACCTTTAGCGTTGGTAGCGGTGCAGCGGTGAATTTTAATTTACCTAGTGCAAACGCTTCAATCTTAAACAGAGTAGTGGGTCCCAATGCCTCGGAAATCTATGGAAGCATGAGATCAAATGGAAAAGTATTTTTAATTAACCCTAATGGTGTTTTATTTGGCTCAACTTCAAGAGTTAATGTAAACTCGCTCGTTACATCAACCCTCGGAATAGCTAATGAGGACTTCATGTCAGGCAATTATGTATTCACTCAAAGTGGTGCTCCTGCAGGGATTATTAATCAAGGAAGTATTGTTACTACTCCTGGTGGGCTTGCTGCTTTAATTGCAGGAGCAGTGCGCAACGATGGTACTATTCAAACCACCTCTGGAGGAACTCGTTTAGCCGTTGGACAAAAAGTAACGTTAGATCTCGGAGACGGAGTGAATGCTACAGTCACTGTTGATGAAGCACTTCAAAGTAAAGTGGCTGGCTACACTGATGGAATCATAAACAATGGAGTCATCGCAGCTGATGGCGGATCAATCAAGGCTAACGCTTATTTGGCTAATTCCATGTACGATACACTCGTGAACAATAAAGGCTTAATGCAAGCTAATGGTCTAGTCAGTAGAGCTGGAGAAATTGAGTTAAGCGGTTTCACCGAAGACTGTACCGGTACAGTCGCTAATAGCGGAAATCTAATTGCTTCAAGAATGAGAAATGGTGTTCTTGAAAGAGATGGATTAATTCAACTCCTTGGCGATCGTCTTGAATTGACCAGTGGAGAAATTTTTGCCAAATCAACTTCACTCTTTGCCTATGAAGGATTCGACATAGGAAGCAGAGTTAATACGGATGATTTGAGATTGAGATCAATTAATGGTGGAATTACTCAATCCGCTCCTATAGTCAATGCAGAAAGAACCAGCATTATTGCTAAAGGCCCAGTAACTCTAACTAATGCAGAGAATGAAATGTATGACTTTGCTGCTGTTCTTACTGGCGATGGTTCAGACTTAACTATCTTCGAAAGCACCAATTTGAAAGTAAATGACGTTCACGGTTTAGTTGGTATTGTAACCAACAATGGAGACGTTAGACTCACTGCCACAGAAAATATAGAACTTGACGACATCATCCATGCTGGTAAGGGAGATATTCATCTCACAGCGGGTAAGTCCATAAAACAGCATAACAGAATGATTTCAGGCGATGAAATTTTCCTAAGTGCTGGTGAGAATATTGAAGGAAGCGGTTACTTAAATGATTACTTCTTAGCCGATGCAAACAACATTACATCTAACGTTGCTTTCAGAGGCGTTACAGTCGATCAACTCAATAATGGTTTTGATTTAGGTTCTGCAACCGAAACCAGATGGGTTCAAACTGGCGAAAAACGTATGGTCTGGAAAGATGTTACCAGAGAAGTCCCAGTAAGTAATTCAAGTTCTGGCGGTACTCTACCTACTCCATCAGTAAACGTAAATGACGGAGCTTTTACTGCTTATCTAGAAAGTTTAGTTGAATCAGGTGTTTCTAATGGTCAAAACAGTGGATCGGCCGGAAATGCTTCTTCTGATATTAACGATCAGCTCTTTAGGCAGATTGTTAATGATTTCAAAAATAACATTCAACAGAATAGTAGTGGTGATGCTGTTGACTTGAATGGTACCTTCACTCACTCCTTCAAACTGGCTGATGGAAGAACTGTAAGAGTAACTGGTTCTTTTGCTGAATTTATGAGAGCTTCGCAACAATCGGGTCGTACCGAAAAAATCACAACACGTGAGTTAGTTGAAGAGAATGTATACAAAGAAGAGCCTTACCAAGTTAACTTTACTGAACGTGCTCTTGCAAGAGTAAGAGACAGTAAAAACGACCTTGGTGTCGGTGAAGGAATAACTGCTGACTGGAACAGTTTAGACTGCCCTGATTGCAAACCTAAATTAACAGCAGATGCATCTCAAATAAGCAGGAAGTTCAACGAACAGTCTCTTAGAGATAGAGCTCAAGAACAAGAAGAGTTGAATGAGTACAACAACAGATACAATTTTGAATGGGAAGTATTACCTGCTGAAAATACTCCTATCCCAGTTGTTGAAACTCCAGCTCCTGAAACTCCTGCCCCAGTTGTTGAAAGACCAACACCAGTAATTGCAGAAGTACCAGTTACTCCTGGATTACCAACACAGCTCAACTCAATTCATGATTTGACTCCTAAGTTGATATCCACTGCAACCTTTACTAATGGCGTTGTTAGTATGCTACCTGGAACAACCCAGCTTGCATCAGCCGCTCCAGTGATAGGTGCACCTGTCTTCTATCAACCTAATGGTATAGCTTCTGTTCCTGCAGTTCCCGCTGTTCCTTCTACTCAGCTTGCTGAGGCTGGACCATCTATTGCTGCTCCACAGTTCTATATGCCAGAAGCACCAGCTCCAGCCGAAGAGGCTTCTAATGTTGCTCAACCAGTATTCTATATCCCAGGTATGTGGTAAGAAAAATCCGAGAAGCAATATTTTTAGTATATAAAAATTCGCAACCTGGTTATTTTTTCTTCTCCCTTAATTAAATGCTGAATGACCCGGTTAAAACAAAAAGCCCACCAGTTTACTCCACTGATGGGCTTTTTTGTTTTTCATTCCCCCTGTTAAGGGGGTTAGGGGGTAATGATGAGGGGGCTTAATTCAAAGCCTTTTCGCCTGGTTTCCAACCGCAAGGTAACAATTTACCTTTTGCAGCTTCTTGGAAAGCTTGAACTGTTCTAACAACTTCATCAATGTTACGGCCAACTGGCAAGTTGTTAACGTTAACTGATTGAACAATTCCGTTTGGATCGATCAAGATCGTTGCGCGGAAAGCAATACCTTGGTCGTCTTTGAGAATACCGAAAGATTCGGACACTTCGAGGTTTGTATCAGCGATCCATGGGTATGGGCACTCACCGATTTCTTTTTGCCAAGCTAAGTGACAGAAAGCGCTGTCTGTGCTAACGAGAATTGGCTGAACTCCCATTTTTTCGAATTCTGGGGCTTTAGCAATCAATTCTTTGATTTCGGTTGGACAAACAAAAGTAAAGTCGAGAGGATAGCTGAAAAGCAAAATCCATTTGCCTTTAAAATCTGAGGTGGAGATTTTTGCTTGTGGGTTATTTTTTACTAAAGCAGGTACGTCTTCAAGCTCTGGAGCCTGCTGATTAACGAGGGTTGAATAAATTTCGATAGGAAATTCCATTTTTTAACTCCAAATATACACGAATATAAATTTCACATTTTCATTAAAAATATACAACAAGCTATGCGGTTCAAAGCAATTAATGTATTAGAAATTAAAATAAACTATAACTGTTCGATTTAATGAATTAAAAAATGCTAAATTTAAGCAAAGTTTACAAAGCTCTAGAAGCTAAGCGAGCTCTGATTGAAAATTACAGCTCGCAAAACTTGTCCAATTTAAAAAGGCTTTTTGCCCTTTGCGAAAAGCTTAACGAAATTAATCACGAAAATTTTAATAAGTTTATTGAGGCCTCCAACGATAGCTTTAGTGGTGCAATCGCGACGGAAGAACTAACCGCAAGAGGCTTGGTTATAGAAACCATAGACCAAAATTTTGATGTTAAAGCCTGGAAAGAACAAATTTTAAAGGACCGCATTACTTTTGCCACGGATGGAAGTCAAATTGAGCCGGATAAAAATTTAAATCTCTTTCTCGGAGCGGTTCAATGTGGCTGGTTCATAAACTTCCATAATGCTGAGCAAGCTCCAATCAAAGATGTAGAGTTTGAAATAATTTTGGCCGAGGAACCTTCCGAGGAATCCGACAAAGAACTTAGACAAGAAATTGCCTTTCAACGCTTTGACAAAGAGATTAGAACTTTGGCTAGATTGATTGAGGAATATGGTGGAGCTAACCTCCCTGCTAAATCATCCCCTAGCCCCCTTGACAGGGGGAACCAAATATTAAAAAGTCCCCTTGCCTGTCAAGGTGAGGGGGTTGGGGGTGAGGTGACTATAACTGAAAGGGGCAAGCTTCCAATCGCCTTCTTCGACGGTTCCCTTACTCTGTCTTTTGTGAAAGAAGCAAAGTGGAAGAGGAGGTACACAGAATCTGTAAATTATTTAATCAGCAAATCTTTCGAGTATAAAGTCCCAGTGGTTGGTTTCATAGATACTTCTTTGGCTTCCAATCTAACTAAGTCCTTGCAAGTAGCTTTCGACAGCACTTCTAACATCAAAATCTCTGATGCGGCTTTTTTAGGCAAGTTTTTAAGTAATTGGGGTTCGCGCAGTGCATTTTTTAAGTATTACGAAAAAACCGAAAATTCAGTTTCTGAAAGCCAAATTGGTTTTGTTTATTTGAAAAACTCTTCCCGTAAAAACAAACCCTCGCGGGTTGAGCTTCCCTTGTGGGTTTACGAGGAAGACCTTCTTGATGAAGTCCTCTCGGTGGTTCTTGCCGAGTCTTTGGTGGGTAACGGTTATCCTTACCCGATTGAGGTTGCAGATTCGATTGCGGTGTTGCAAAAACCGGAGCGGGAGCTTTTTTATGAGCTTGTTGGAAAAAGGACAGAACAAGAGATAAGTTTATCCAGCAAACAAAACAGCAAAAATATTCGCCGAAGGCCTAAAATTGTGGTTTAAGGATTTTATAAAATGAAAAAAATCGCCAACATCGTCAAATCAACCTCGCACATCGAGTATGTTGCTCAGGTTATCAATCCCAAAAAAACCGTAGGAATTGAGAGCGCTGATTTTTGTTTAGGAAGATTTGTCCTCATCGATAAAAAACATGTTGGCATAGTTTACGATACAGAGCTCTTTAACCCAAATTCTTTAACGCTTTCGGCACAAAAAGAAGACAATAACATTTACGCCCCAGACCTCCAAGACGAAGTAGAAGTGCTTTTAAAAATTTTATTGCTTGGTAATTTAAACGACAAAAAATCTAAGCAAGACTTGCCGGTTGAAGCACTAGAAGCTGGTATGGAGGTTGTGCAAATGAGCGACGAACAAATTAAAGATTTTCATTTGATTGATGAAAAGGTACAAGTTAGATACCTTTCTAACTTAAATAGTTTTGGCAGTAAGTTGAATCCTGGCTTGTTTAAGGCAATTTCGGCCCAATTGCAAAAGTTTTTAAGTCCAGAACAATACAAAATAATTAAAACAATTGAGCGAAACCTTGAATGGTTGATGGTTTGCCAGGGGTAGCCCCTCCTTAACCCTCCTGTACTACTCCTTTTTGCAGGAAGGGAGTAAATAAAAGTTTTTCTCCCTCTCTTTTAGGAGAGGGTTTGGGTGAGGGCTTCTAAATCAAAAATTGGTTCCGAGCAAACATTGTTTTTACAAACATAAAAAGTGGTTTTGCCTTCAATACTCTTTTTTCCTTCAAGCACTTTGGTTTCTAAATCTTTAAATTGAAGTTCTTTGGAATTCCCCATTAAAAGCAAACCCGAAAGAGGGTCGCCCAAAAGAGTTTTGTGAGCTTCTTTGAACTTATGAGAACTTGCATCTCCCAAAATAGTTATTTGCACAGATTGATGATTGGCCTGAAGCAGAGAAGATATACAGTGAGAAAAATTTGACGGTGAGTTAATCACTCGAGGGTAAAAGCTCTGAGACAGTTCATCAAAAAGAGTTTTATAGCTAAAATCCCCTGTTAGCAAAAACAAATTATTTAAATTCCCCAAGCAAACCGAATTCCCTGATGGAACAGCGCCATCATAAAATTCTTTTTGGCGAACGATGAGTTCTTCGGCCTTTGATGAAGTGCTGAAAAAAGCTTTATTTTTTCCATCCCAAAATTTTTGTGTAAGCGCGCTCTGAAGCTCTATTGATTTATTTAAGTATGCATAATTAAAAGTGGCCTTAAAAAGCTCTAGCAGAGCGTCTATCAAAAAGGCATAATCGTCCAAAAAGGCTTCAGAACCATAAACTTTATCTTTCCAGCAATGCATTAAAATGCCATTTTTGTTTTTCATTTTCTTAAGAACAAAGTCAGTCGTTTTTTCTGCCTGCACTAAATATCTGCCTTCGGAAGTGGCTCTATAAGCTTTTACCAAAGCTTTAATGATTAGAGCGTTCAAATCACAAAGTACTTTGTCGTCTCTGGATGGCCGCTTTCGTTTTTCTCTTGCAGGAAAAAGTTTGCCTTTAATCCCTGAAAAACGCTTGTTGACTTCAGCCTCCTCTTCGGGGTTTCCGCAGTAATGAAGAATATTTCCGCCAGTTAATTCACCAGTAGATTCTTCCAAAAAGTTGCCTTCAGACTTTATTCCATAATATTTTTCGAGAAAAGAAATTTCATCTTGGCTGAGCAGGCTTTCTAGTTCAGGCAAATACCAAACGTAAAAAGCGCCTTCTTCTTTTTCACCCTCTTGATTCTCGCTATCGGCGTCTTCGGCCGAATAAAATGCTCCAAAATTTTCGCTTACCTTGGCTAAAAGCATGTCTCTTTGCAGATACTCAAAGATCTGCTCTGTTGTTCGTTTGTATAATTCTTTTTTTGTTAATTTGTATGCGTCTGCATAAACGCCCATCAAAAGAGCTTGATCATAGAGCATTTTCTCGAAATGTGGAAGCAGCCATTTTTCATCGGTGGAATAGCGATGGAAGCCAAAGCCTACGTGATCCCACAAACCGCCCATTCGCATTTTATAAAGAGTGGTTTCAAGAATTTCTCTGGCTTTGGAATCTTTGTTTTCTTTTTCGGAGCTAACAGAATAATTGAGCAAATAACTGAGCTTATGAGGTGTAGGAAACTTTGGTCTTGCACCAAATCCACCATTTTTGGAATCAAAAGTCGCAAGCAGCTCTTGATAAGTTTGTTCAAAAATACTCTCTGGGATTTCGGCTTTTCCGTCAATTTCGGAATAACTTTGCAGTGCTTCTACCATCGAATCAGCAGATTCGTTGATTCTATTTCTTTGGTTTGTCCATAAATCTTTAATCCTTGGTAATAAATCCATCATTCCAACGCGGCCAAAGCGGGATCTTTTGGGAAAATAAGTACCCCCGAAAAAGGGTTTCTTATCAAGGGTTAAAAACACAGTCATTGGCCAACCACCGCTTCCGGTAAGCATTTGAACAAAAGCCATATAAACTGAATCAATGTCTGGGCGCTCTTCTCGATCTAGCTTAATACTTATAAAACCATCATTTAACAGTTTGGCAACTTCTTCGTCTTCAAAGGATTCATGAGCCATTACGTGGCACCAATGGCAAGTTGAATAACCAATCGAGAGAAAAATCGGTTTGTCTTCATTTTTGGCTCTTTGGAAAGCCTCATCAGACCATGGGTACCAAGCTACTGGGTTGTTCACGTGTTGCAATAAATAAGGACTTTTTTCTTTTGATAGATTAT
Organism: Candidatus Caenarcanales bacterium; assembly: GCA_033761855.1. GTDB lineage: Bacteria > Cyanobacteriota > Vampirovibrionia > Caenarcaniphilales > Caenarcanaceae > JANRMG01. Next base: position 5,540 of record JANRMG010000031.1, on the reverse strand, counting down.
TCATATTTCTTAAATATTTAGGAAAGTTTTTGGCGTGTTCTCTTCAGTTGGAGAATCTTTTAGATCCTGAATAAGTTCAGGATGACAGAAAAGTTTGGGTTACTTCTCTCCTTGCGGAAGAATGGTTGGGTAAGAGGGGTTTAAAGACTGATTGGAAGCTTCTCTCGAATTTCATAGACTTTATCCAAATCGATTGTTTCGGTTATAACTCCATAATTTTGATCTAAAAGGGTGGCAATTGTTTCTCCCCAAGGCCCAACAATCATACTCCTTCCCCAACAATTTGAATCAATTGCTTGATTAATTGCTGCGAAGAAAACCTGGTTTTCAATTGCACGAGCTTTGCAAAGAATCTCCCAGTGGGCTTGGCCAGTTTTGTAAGTAAAAGCCGAAGGCAGGATTATTAGCTCGCAGCCTTGCTTGCGGTATTCACGGAAGATTTCTGGAAACCTCAAATCAAAGCAAATTCCCAAACCAATCTTGCCAAAGGCAGTTTCAAAAGTGCAAATTTCAGAACCAGCCGAACGGAACTTCGGCTCACAAAGCTCAGGGACATTTTCTAAGTTAAGTCTAAATAAATTTATTTTTCGATACTTTGTAACCAATTCACCATTAGGATTAACTACAAAACTAGTGTTGTAGGGTTTGTTTTCATCCTCCGAAAGCTCAAGGATTGAACCAGCAACAATCCATATTTTATGTTTAATTGCTAGTTGTGAAGCCCAATTAAAGGCATGGCCTCCGGGAATCTCTTCGGCGGCTTTAGAGTTCTCTTCGCCCGATGAAGACCTAAAGTTAAATACTTCTGGAAGACAGACCATATGCGGTAAATCGGATTTTTTAATCTTTGAGGACTGACAAACTTGCTTGATTAAATCTTCGGCGCGGCTTAGGTTAGTCATCTTGTATTGCCCCGAACAGAGCTGAATTAGAGTTAAATTAAATTGCTTCATGAATTGATTATTTAGTTGCCTACAATGATAAAGCACGATTCAGGTCAATTTGTTTTATTCAAGAATAAAGATATTGATATAATCGAATATTCATAAATTTATTTACAAAAACCGATGAACAGCGAGCCAGCCAATAACGAGAATGAAGCTCTTATGTCTTCGCTCTCGCAAAGCCCTGCAGAGCAACCCGTGCTCACGCACACAGAAGTTTATAATCCAAAAGCAATTGAGCAAAAATGGCAAGAATATTGGCTAAAGAATAAAAGTTTTAAGGCGTTAGAAAACACCGACAAAAAGAAATTTTATTCACTCGTGATGTTTCCCTATCCAAGTGGTGATTTGCACATGGGCCACGCTCGGGTTTATACCATCTCGGATGTGATTTCGCGCTATAAGCGCATGCAAGGACTAGAAGTGATGAATCCTATGGGATTTGATGCCTTCGGATTGCCAGCTGAAAATGCGGCTCTTGAACGTGGCATTCATCCCGCCGAATGGACAGAAAAAAATATTGTCCGAATGAAGGAACAGCTCATAAAAATGGGCACAAGTTATGACTGGGACAGAGAAGTGGTGTCTTGCCGAGACGACTATTATCGTTGGTCACAGTGGTTATTTTTAAAGTTCTATGAAAAAGGCTTGGCCTATAAAAAAGAAGCGCCAGTCAATTGGTGCCCAGAATGTAACAGTGTTTTAGCTAACGAACAAGTTGAAGATGGCTTCTGTTGGCGGCACCCAAAGACCTTGGTCGAGAAGAAAAATTTGGCGCAATGGTTTTTAAAAATTACCGCTTACGCAGATGAGCTACTTCAGGATTTAGAAAAGCTTGACAAATGGCCTGAGCAAGTTAAGACTATGCAAGCAAATTGGATTGGGAAGTCGATCGGGTCTGAGGTTGTTTTTTGCCTCACCCCTTCCGCTGCACTCCCTCCCCTCTCCATATGGAGAGGGGCTGGGGGGGTTAATCTAACCATCTACACCACCCGCATAGATACAATCTTCGGTGTTAGCTATTTAGTTTTAGCTCCAGAACACCGACTGGTTCAGCAAATTACTACCCCTGAGCAAATGCCTGCGGTAGAAGAGTATTTAAAGCAATGTACTCTGATGACTGATATAGAACGCCAATCCGAGAGTAGAAGCAAGACCGGTGTTGCTACTGGCGCTTATGCAATTAATCCGTTCAACGGTGAAAGCATACCAATCTGGATTGCTGATTATGTTTTGGCAAGCTATGGAACCGGGGCTGTAATGGGTGTTCCGGCCCACGACCAAAGAGATTACGAATTTGCTAAAAAATATAATCTTCCAATCAAACAAGTTGTTTCTGGCTTTTCAAAGAGCAGTAAGTACTCAATTCATAAAGTCAGCACAAAATCCTTCCATAAACAAGCCAAGCAAATAACTGATGAATACTATCAAGAGCTAAAGAGCTTGTTGAGCTCTGATACTAAACAAAAGTTAGAAGAACGTTTAAATAGTCAAAATCCAGAGAATGCCTTAGATGATTATTTGGAAGAGAACTCAGCTCTTTGGATTCTTGAGGATAGCACTTCCAAACAAATTATCGGTTGTGTTGGTATTCGTCCTTTGGATGAAGATAAATGCGAGATGAAAAAGCTTTTTATCAAAGGCTCTCATCGAGGCAAGGGCTTGGCAGAATTGTTGATTGAACAAGCCGAAACGGCAGCTAAAGAACTTGGATTCAAAGAAATGTATCTGGATTCTATGCCTGAGCTTGAGCCAGCAATCAATTTGTACAAAAAACTTGGTTACATCGAAACCGAAAAATACGCTGATTGGTTGATTGGTGGAGTTTATTTAAAAAAAGAATTAAATGAAATATACTCCATTCGCGAGGCTGACCCAAAGACGGATTCCAAAGAAATAGAAAATTCGTTAAAGGAATATTTTGCTTATTTGCAAAAAGAATTTGAGGCAGTTTGCTACGAGACAGACCAAAAGCCAGATGAATATTGTTCCGAAGGCAATAAATTTTGGCATTTAATCGATAATCATAGTGGGGTAATTATCGGTTTCGTAGCTCTTAGGAAGCTCAATGACAAACACTGCGAAATCAGAAGGTTGTACCTAAACCCCGAATATCGTAATCGTGGACTGGCAAAAAAATTAATTAAATTTGTCGAAGACTACGCTCTTGGTCTTGGTTTTAAAGAGATATATTTAGACTCTTATAAAAAACTTAAACCAGCTTTTGAACTTTATAAGTCTTTAGGATACGCTGAGACAGCTCCATACAACGATCATCCGGCTGATTTGTTTATGAAAAAGTCTTTGGAAGCGAAGGCAATCACCGAATATGGTTATTTGGAAAACTCTGCAATTTTTAACGGATTATCTTCGGATGAAGCTAAAACAGCTCTCACCGAACAAGCAGAAGCCTTCGGGTATGGGAATTTTAAAACTCAATATAGGCTCCGTGACTGGCTAATCAGCCGCCAAAGATATTGGGGTACACCAATTCCGCTTGCTTATAAAGAGAATGGCGAGATTGTTCCTGTTCCTCTAGAGAGCCTTCCGGTAAGGTTGCCTGAGGTCAATAAACCTGGAAATATTAAAATTTCTGTACAACAGCCAGATGGCAGTTACAAACAAGTAGAGAATAAAGCCAAGCTTAACCAAGATGGTACTCATTGGGAAGACGAAAATTCTTCGACACCAGTTGTCATACCAGCTGTTAAACGTCAAGCAGATGGAAGAGAAGAAATTGATCCGAACATAAGCTTAATACCTTCTCTTAATCTCAAGAATAATAAAGATTGGCTCCACTTTACCGATCCAAAAACCGGAGAGAAGCTTCGCCGCGAGACTGATACCATGGATACTTTTATTTGTTCCAGTTGGTATTTCTTGCGTTACGCCGATTCCAAGAATCTAGAGCTTCCTTTCTCTAAAGAAACAGCCCAAAAATGGTTGCCTGTAGACCAATACGTTGGTGGAATCGAGCATGCTATCTTGCATTTGCTTTATGCACGCTTTTTCACCAAAGCTCTTAGAGATTTAAATCTCCTGGAATTTGATGAACCTTTTACCCGCTTGCTGAGCCAGGGAATGGTGACCATGTACAGCGAAAAAGAGGGCAAGGTCGCGAAGATGTCCAAGTCTCGCGGCAATGTTGTTGGCATAGATGAATTTGTAAATGAGTACGGTGCCGATTCAGCGCGCTTGTTTATGCTCTTTGCTGGCCCGCCTCAAGAAGAAATTGAATGGTCCACCGAAGGAGCGAAGGGACAACTTCGTTTTTTAAATCGCCTTTGGAGGCTGACTTTTCATTACAAAAATATTATTAATTTAAATTCTTACTTAGATTCCAAAAATTTAAACACCTTAAACGCTGATTCAAAGGAGTTGGTGAGCTTCGTTCATAAAGCACTCATGGCGGTCACCAATGATTTGCATGAAGACCGCTATTCCTTTAACACTTCTATTGCTCGCATGATTGAGGTAGTTAATCTACTTTATAAATTCACCAATTTTGGTACAGCCACAAAAGAATTTACCGACGAAAATGAAATTCAAGCCTTGAGTTTTGCGATTGCAACGCTCTTAAAGATGCTCTACCCTTTTGCACCACATATCAGCGCAGAGCTTTGGGAGTTAATTTCTACTTCCTTTTCCAGTTCTGGAAGAGGCTCTGGCGGAGAGGGTTTGACCTGGCCACAATACGATGAAAAAGCTACCGAAAGCGAGGATTTCGAGCTTGTAATCCAAATGAATGGCAAAAAGGTCGATTCTTTAGTATGTCCCAAAAACGCTTCTAAAGAGCAAATGGAAAAAATGGCATTAGCACAAGACAAAGTGAAAGCAAGAATTGACGGTAAAGAACTTAAAAAAGTTATTGTTGTTCTGGGCAGATTGGTTAATTTGGTTGTTGCTTAAACTACTTAGTTGCAAATTTTTTATCATTTCTATCATTCTTATCACAGCTTGAAGGGTATATTGAGATTAAGTCAAATCAGAAATTAAAAAAGATCTAGAATTAACCGAATGAAATCGTTCAGCAAAGAGGCCTATTTACCCGTCAACGACGAAACCAGAGAAAACTATCCTCTGGAACAATTTGCTGAAGAATTAAGAGAGTACATCTCTAAGGCCATTAATTCACCAAGAAGCAAGGTCATGGATTTAAGTGGAGTGGTTTTTCCGCGCGGTTTTATTTTTAACTTCTTGGATTACCTCCCCGAAAGCGGCGGAGAAGTTAAACAGCATCGACGCTGCGAAAAAATACTTGTTGCTAAAAACGCCATTTTTTCTGGCAATGCCTCTTTTAGCAATGTAGATTTTTTACAACCGATCGATTTTGAAAATGCAGAATTCTCTATGAGAGCGGTTTTTCATGGTTCGCGCTTTCACGCTGATGCTAACTTTTCCGGGGTAAATTTTTATCGCCAATGCAACTTCGCCCGCTCTGAGTTCTTGCTTTCGTCAACACCAAACTTCTACCACTGCAAGTTCCACGAAAGCGCCTCCTTCTCAGACACCAAATTTCATGAGTCTGTAAACGTAATCTTTGATTACTCCTATTTTCAGGATGTGGTCTTCTTTAATAACGCTGAATTCCAAGGA
>JANRMG010000030.1:0-3446 GCA_033761855.1 Candidatus Caenarcanales bacterium | reverse complement strand
AAAGAGCAAGCTCTCGCAAACGCTATAAAACGCTTTGATCAAGACTTACTTCCAATAGTCGCAGACAAAATAGAAAGCTCCAACAATCGCGGGTCTAGCTTTATTTTTGGCAACGAAATCACAGCCGCAGACATTGCTCTCTATGCCTTTCTCAAACAGCTTCTCGCACTCGAAGAATCTCACCTTGTTAGCCGTCGTCCGGTGCTTATGAAATACATAAATGCCATCGAAGATATTCCCTTAAACAAAGTCCAAGGAAGCGTTAAGAAAGGTTATACTAGACAAAAGTTAGTCCTCATTGGAGAAAATAAGGAAAGTATTTAACCTTAAATTCCTTTATTCATAAGCATGAATCCAACTCCTTCAGTAAACCTATTTGAGCTTTTACAAAAACAAATTTGGGGAGATCCAATATTTTTTGTTTTGGCTTCTCTCGTTTTAATCTCTGCTTTGGCGGTTGTGCTGCAAAAGAATCTTGTTAGAGCCGGTTTTACTTTAATCGGTTGCTTTGGAGCCCTCGCACTTGTATATTTTGCTTTAGGGGCAGAACTGGTGGCGGCTTCGCAAATACTAATTTATGCAGTTGGAATCACTTTAGTTGTAATCTTTGCCATCATGCTTCTCTCGGGCACTATGGACAATGCAGATGACATTAATCCAGCCACCAAAGAGGATGGGCAAGAAACTAATTTGTTTAAAAAATATGCTGGTAAAATTGCTGCTTTTGTTTTGCCTGTTTTAATGTTTATTCTAATTAGTTATTCTTATATCGGTCTTTCATCCTCTCTAACTCCTTCTCCTCCTTATCCTCAAGCAAGAATGCAGGGAATTGTTGATTACATAAATATGGCCCGTGCCAAAGCACAAATGATTCCTACATTAGAAAGAGTCGGTGAGATAATGCTTTCAGAGCAGATTTTAGCCTTTGAACTTGTTTCAATTTTGCTGCTTATTGCTTTTGTCGGAGCAATTGTTTTATCGAAAAGAAAGGTTTAATTGAGGTTTTGCTATGGAAGAGAATAAATTTGAACTTAATGTTTTTTTTAAAAGAGTTTTGGCTATATCTCTAGGAACAAGTATTTTTGTTTTGTTTTGGATAACTGTAGTTTTACAAGCCACGGTGCTAGCAAAATATTTAACTTTGGGTGCGGCGTTATTTTGTATAGGGATTTATGGAATATTTAAAAGTAATAGCGTTTTAAAAACATTAATTTGCATGGAAATTCTTTTCAATGCGGCCATTCTCAACTTAATTACCTTTGCTCGTTTCACCGATGTAATTTTTGTTAGAGGACAAATGTTTTCTTTATTCGTTATGGCAATTGCTGCAGCAGAAGCCGCTCTCGGACTCGCGTTAGTTATTGCTTATTATCGTATGTCTAAAAATATTAGTGTTGCAAAATTAAATCACCTTCAAGGATAACAATAGTTATAACCATTGTTCTAATCAAAGTTCTAATTAACCCATCAAATCGACAAATTAATCCAGTATGAAATTAAAAAATTCAAGCATAGTAGTTATTGCAGGCGGGATCTCGGACGAGAGAGAAGTTTCTCTTAAATCTGGTAAAGGCTGCTTTAACGCATTGAATCGTTTAGGCTACAATATCTCCTTGCTTGACCTGGAATCCGGTGACCAGATCATGAAACTACACCGATCCGAACAAATTGATTATGCTTTTCTGTGCACTCATGGGCCATATGGAGAAGATGGAAAACTTCAAGGTATTTTAGAATGGCGAAAAATTCCTTATATTGGCTCTAAGGTTTTAGCAAGTGCTTTATGTATGAACAAGCATTATACTCGTCAAATCCTGCAATTCAACGGAATTCAGGTTGCTCAGGGTAATTTATTGAGCCAATTTAATCCAAATTCTCTAGAACACCCTGTCTTCTTAAAGCCGATTGAGTCAGGATCTAGCATCGGTACAGTAAAAATTACTACTTTAGATGAATTGCACGATTTAAGAGCAAAATACCACGCTAACCTCAATCAGTGGCTGGTTGAAGAATTTTTAATTGGCAGAGAAGTAACAGTTAGCTTGCTCCAAATTGGCGATGAGTTAAAGGTTTTGCCGATTTTAGAATTAAAAAGCAAAAATGAAATCTACGATTATGAAGCTAAATACACTAAAGGCATGACCGAAATGATTGTTCCTGCCCCTCTAGAGCCTGAAATGCAGAAAAAAATAGAATCAGTTGCTTTAAGAGCTTTTAGAGCAATGGGCTGTTCTGGCTTTGGAAGAGTAGATATGATTATCTCTGAAAAATATAACGCTCCAATCGTGCTTGAACTTAACACCTTGCCCGGAATGACGGAGACAAGCGATTTACCAGCATCGGCCAAAGCAGCGGGAATTGGCTACGACCAACTGGTTGAATTAATGCTCTTTACAGCTGTTGATTAAAAACTTTTTCATCCAAAAATGATGGATGGTAACCTCAATGAACTGATCCCCAAAAGATTGATAACCAAGTTTTTGATAAAAAGGGAGAGCTGTTTCTCTGGCTTTAAGTCCTACTTCCTCCACTCCAATGTTTTTAAGATGAGTTTCTGCAAAGAGCATAATTTGTCTTCCTAATCCCAAACCCTGAACGGAAGGGAAACCGCCATTTGCCTGATTTGAGCTAGAGAAGAGGATTTCAAAATTATAGAGAGGCAAGCAATTATTTCTTCTTGACGCTTAGCAATTAAATGTAATTGTTCTTTTTCTTCTGCAAGTTGTTCATTGGAATAGCTTAACCCAAGAGGATTGCGAAGAACTTCTGTCCTTAATTCTAAAGCCTTCAAATAATCCTCAGAATTGTATTCAACAAATTTAAAATTTAATTCGACCATTTGCTTATTGTGACTGAGACTTGTTTTTCGTTGACTTTCACAATTTTTGAAAATCCACTTGTGTGATTTAAAGCCCCCTCTGACCAGTTGACAGCAAGCAACTCTCTACTAATATAATCCTTTTGTTGATTCAAAAGCTTGGCCAAATCAGTATCTTGCATAAAATCGAGTGAAAGACTGATCCGATCGTCGACTTCAAGACCACTCGATTTTCTTAAATTTTGGATAGCGTGGATTAGCTCTCGGGCCAGGCCTTCCGAAAGAAGTGCTTCGCTGAGCTGAGTATTTAGTTTTACTTTTTCTTCTTGCTCAACATAAACAATCTCTTTAACATTAAGCTCTGAAAGGACCAACTCACCAAAATATTTAAGTGTTGAGTTTTTAGATACAATGACCTGACTCAGAGGCTGGCGAATTTTTATTTTTAATTCCTGCCTCAAGCTACGGCCAATATTAATGATTTCCTGAGCCAAAGCCATTTCATCAAGAAGGGCTTTTTCAAAATCGGTATCTTCCTCTCCACTTATCCAATCAGTTAAATGAATGCTCTCTTTCGAATCACTTGGCTTTAAGTTTTGGTAAATAGCCTCTGAGAGCATGGGAGCAA
>JANRMG010000029.1:0-2390 GCA_033761855.1 Candidatus Caenarcanales bacterium | reverse complement strand
CACCTTTAGCGCCATCACCAAGGGCTTCTTCGGAATATTCGTGCGTTCCAATTGCTCCTGGCCCACTCAGCCTTTATTTTGGAAACTTACCTAAACAAGAACAACACTTCTGCTTTTGAATTAACTTCTGAAGAGAAGAGATTGAAGATTTAAAATATAAGCCGCCAGATTTTAATTCTCTTTACCACCCACTAAAAAAATGGTGCATCAGTCCAATTGCCCCCAACAACCGGAAATGAAGTCTAGAATAGATAACAGCCCAAATGAGCTCCTTAGATTTTCTTCTCCATTCTGCTCGCCTAACGGGGCGATTCATTGGGCTCTCTTGTCTATCATTTCTTTATTGAACTCACATTTTTAGCATCAACCAATGCCCCAATGTTAGCTTCCTTTGATGTACCCAGCATTCAAACGCCAACTTTCTATATTCCAGCTGAAGAGGAAGAAAGCCCATCAATTCAAGCACCTACCTTCTATTCCCCTGGCCTTTGGTAGTGTGTAGTCCGTAAATTAAGTCAAATAGTCCAAAATAAATCCGAATGAAAAATCCGAAGAACCCTTTGAGTGAAGTCACTTGAGGGGTTCTTTATTTGTTGTTTAAGGTTAAAAGCTCTTCAAGAAGCCCCCAGTTAATTGACTAAAAAGGGGAACTAACTACGTAATGATTAGCTAGTCCTGGATAATATCTTCTTATTGCTTCTCTAATAGCAATACCGGCGTTCAAGTATGCAATCTTATCGCTGAAAAGTGAGATTTCTTCTGGAGAGCGATTAGGCTTACTTCTGTAACGAATTAGAATTTCATTAAGATCTTCAGTGAGACCCCTAATACTTTCTTCTAGTTTCTTACATTTTCTGTTTTGAGGGTCCCCGGATTTATTTTTACATGTCTGCAAATTTTTAGTTAGAGTTACAACTACTGTTAAAGGTCCGGAATTTACAGGTGAAGACGCACGTAGCAAAACCGCCAGAATGCCATTTTCTCTTTGCTCAGTAGAAGAAGAGATGTATCCAGATTGATCAATTGGAAAATGTGATATGTGCTGACCAGATGCTTTACCCCGAGGAATTAAAGCACCCAGTAATGCTGCAGAACCAAATTGCAAAAAATTTCTTCTTGAAATAGTGATACTCATTTTTTAAACTACTCCTATCACAATTGAAACAAATTCACTATGTCTTAAATGCTAGTTGTTTTGATTCACAAGGTTGAGGTGTACAACATTTGAATTCATTTAAATATCTAGTGTATCGTATTAATAGTTTTCAGTCAAATCGTAATATCAAAAGTGAAATACATCTTTAAATGTTCAAAAAATCTTTTGTTGGCTTTGGGCTTGATTGCTTCCTTTTCGCTCATAAATTCAAGCGAGTCTGATGTTCCATATTCCGAGAACATTGACCAAATCCCAATTTGCGCCTCCGATGAGCTAAGTCTAAGTAAAATCAGACCTCAAGTCAATGCCACTGACGCAAGATAAAGCTGTTCAATACGTGCGCCAGCAGTTGCAAAAAGGCAATGTGCTCAATAGCCAAAAACTTTTAATCGAAATACAAAATTCTGGTTGCGTTTAGTTATTAAACCTCAATCGCTTCAACCAGACGGCGGTCAACATAAACCCAAAGATCGCCAGGCCTCCAAAAAAGAGCTTCTCCTTTGGGTAAACGGTAAATTCTTAAAGAACTAATTATGCGTTGAGCATTGGCATTACTGTTGCTCCGAGGATCGTTTAATAGGCTTGTGCGAAGCTTTAAGCTTTCCTTCCAGGTTTTGCAAATAGCCGGTCCTAAATTATTGCGACAAAGGATTGCCACCTTAGAATTTGGTTGCTCCCATCCCAAAACATAGTAGCAATTAGGTGCTCTAATATCCTCAGGCTTTGAGTTTTGTTGAGAGTTTTGCTGGGAGTTTTGGTTCAAAAATCATGGACCTCCATCATCATAGACGGAATTTTGCCATGGAGAGTTGCCAAAACTTGGTTTATAAAGCAATAAAGCTGTACTTACGCTTCTCAAGCTAGGATCGGAGGGACTGTTTACAATTTCGCCGTTTAAAACCATGGTAGTCGAACCGCCACCATCCATATTTATTGCTTCTACAACTCCAATTTCTTTCATCAGGGCAGCTAATTCCCAAAGACTTAATCCAACTGAGTTCTTTTGTCTACCATCTGCGACTAACCAAATCAAGCGACCGGGAGCCGTCATCCCTATGGCTGTTCTTGGGGCAACACTACCAATTCCAGATTTTGCTGAAAAGCCCTCAATTTCAGTGTTAATAATAATTTCACCTTTGCTCAGCAAAAAGGGACCGCCACCAACAACGTGAGACATGCTAGACCAATCAGGGCGGCTGTACCAGTTTAAAGCTACTTTGTCACCTTGTTTGAC
>JANRMG010000028.1:0-2588 GCA_033761855.1 Candidatus Caenarcanales bacterium | reverse complement strand
AACAAATGCATGTTTTCTTTTCTGGCTCTTAGAGTCTTGGCCAGCTGTATTTTGATCATATAGTACTAGTGGAAAACATCCTTTAGATTTATCTATAATGCAAAAACCTTGATATTGCCCTTGGTCACCAACGTAAGGATTTATTTGTAAAAAATCATTCTTATAAAAGGGTTTTTGACTTTGAATAGCCTCTATACATTGATTGAGAATTTCTTCAACATTCTCCTCAGGGTGCTTCTGTATGTAATAAAGCAAAGCATAACAAACTGATAAGGGATAGTAAATTGGATGCTTTGAGTCAGCTGGACTAGTACTTTTTCCTCTTAAAAACCAATCATTTCCTTTTTTCCATTCCTCAAGTATTCGAAGGGCCATCTCTATCTCCTTCAATATACGATTTATTAATTTTTCTATTCCTTAAAGTTCAGTGTTTTGTCTCAAAATAGGTCTAATCCCTAGATCACACACCCAAATCCCCAACCAATTGCTCTAATCGTGCCCTTTCAAGAATCACATCATCTTGAGCTTTGAGCCTTTGGTTTTCAAAATCTTCTTGAGTTTCCCAATATTTGATCATTGAATCAATCTCGCGTCCTCCACGCTTGAAGTCAACCTCAAGAAGCTCAGTTCGCTTTTTCAGCATTGTTATTTTCTCTTCCAATCTTTTTTCTGTCCTTTCAGCTCTTTCCAAAGCTAAAACATTTTCAAGAACTTGCATTTTCAGTTTGCTTTCCAGTTCAAGCTTACGAAATTTCAATTGAGCAATATCTAAATTGATTTGACGAATTCGCCCACCACCAAGAACTTCGGCGATATCCCAATTAACATTGAATCTAACATCATTGTTTCGACTAGCAAAGTTATTTCCAATACCAACGCCAGGAGCTAAACTAGTCCATCTTTTGGACTCTGCAACTTTGACGGCCTGGTCTAGCAGTTTGATTTCTTCTGACCGTTCCAGAGCTCTTCTTTGAAACTCTTCGACAGGATACTTAAGAGTTCTTTCTGCATACTCTCCCCAAGAAGTATGAGAAATGAGTACAATCGAAATTATGAGAGCTATTACACATGTAAGCTTTGGGTTGTTGAGTTTAGGCTTGTTGTCAGGCATTACCAACCTATCTTTTAGTGTAAGTAATGTAATCGCAGCAAGTATTGCTTCAATACTCCCTGATATTGATACTACGAAATCTACGCTAGGAAAGCTACTCTTCCCGATTTCTAACGCTTTAGAAAAAAGATTTGGGCACAGAAGCATCACTCATTCATTGATTGCCTGTGTTGGCCTCGCTTTGTTTCTTTTGCCTCTCTGCTTCTTCCAACCCACTTGGTATAAGGCTATTTTGATTGGGTATTATTCGCACCTAGTCATCGACTGCGTAAATAAAACTGGTGTACCTTTCATGTGGCCAAATAATACCTTCTTTGTTTTTCCTGGTTCATCCAGGTGGCGCATTGAAGTAGGCACTCTCGGCGAATATGTTCTCTGTGGACTGATTATTTTAATGGCCGCTGGGGTTTGGTATCTGAATGGAGTCGGCTTGCGTTCTTGGTTTAGTTCAGTGCTGGCCACCCCTCAAATGGCGGTTACTGAATATAGGACACATGCAAATACTCACCAGTTGAGCGTAAAGGTTAGCGGGTTTTATACCCTCAACCAAAAGCCAGTTCTAGAAAAGTCATTTGAAGTTGTGGATGCAATTGATGATACTACTCTTCTAGTCAAGGTTCCTCAAGGCCATTTAATTACAATCGGCAGCAGCCCAACCGATACAATTCAGGCCAAAAGAGCTGTTATTCGCAAAGACTTTCCTGCCAAGGTTCATTCGGACGAGTTTGTCTTTAAAGGTCAGCCGCTGGGTGCCATGTTTAAGCACATTGATGAGGAGACCTACATTAGCGGTACAGTGGATGCTCAGGAGAGAGCCAGGTTTATAAAGTTGGACCTTAAGCCATATAAAACAGGAGAGTTTGAGAGCATCAAGATTTCACCAGGTACCAGTGAATTTGATTCTAAAATTGAGTTAAGAAATGCCACTTTGGAACAACTGAAAAGCCTTGGAAGTGTTGGTATTAGCGGAGAATTGACAAGTAGGAAGCTAATTGGGGCTATTCCTTAAAATTTTTGGGCATAACAATATCACAAAGCTTAACTTATATGTTAAACTTAACACCAGGTGTTTAAATAAACTCTATGCCTCTACCAGACTTTACAGATGATGGTCTTTTGCCACCAGGAACCTATAAACTAACGTTCTCAGAGCTTAAGAAGTCTCATCTAGTAACTGGCGCATCTTCCAGACACGACGAGTGGGAGAGCTTATGGAGATTAGAGCTTGTTGAAAATGCTGAGATGCTTGTTAAACATCTTTGGGAAGCCGGAGTTCAAGGAGTGTTTCTGGATGGTTCCTTTGTAGAGGACAAATGTCGACCAGGAGATATAGACGGATACTATGATTGTGGTTCTTTAGAAAACTTTGTAAAAAACATTTCACCTGCTCTTCGCTCAATTGACAACATTTGGGACTGGAGAGAACCAGGAAAACCTAGAACATGGATTGAATACAAAGTTGAGTTTTATCCTCACT
>JANRMG010000027.1:0-7709 GCA_033761855.1 Candidatus Caenarcanales bacterium | reverse complement strand
TGGCTGAGGAGAATTGTCTTTTTTGTTTTCTGGATTTTTGTTAAGTTTACTTTCTATATTCCAAACCGAATTAATTTTTCCTAGCGAAAGAAGAACTAAAAAAATAATAATTAAACGGTCGTAAGAACAGTTTTTGACGGCGAAGTTGAGAAAAAAATGATATATAAAAAATATTAACAACAATGGTGTTGTGATGCCTGTTCTAAAGCCTAAAGTAAATAATACAATTGTGCATAAAGTAATCAAGTAAACTATCCAAGCAATCACTGGGTCTGGTGCTAGGTCTGGTATCCAAAAAGGAGAGTAGACTCCTTGATTGGAGAATAAAACATCAACGTGAGGGAAATATCTAAGAAAATAAATAAGAAGGTAGATTCCAAACAGTATTCTGAAAGCATTGATTGGATGGGGTTTTATATCCGAAAACCAAAAGCAATCCCAGGCTTGAGAAATTTTTTTTATTGGTTTTATTAGTTTTATGCTGTTTTTATTTCCTTCCGTGTCTGACATACCCCTATTCATCCTCCATACAAAGCACCTGAAAACTAGTGCTGTCTCTTTGTTTGAGTTCTCGGTAAGATTTAGTGCTTCGAGGCCAGGTTTCGATGTTAATTGAAATTTGTCTCATTTGATAAATGGGTACGTCTTTATTGTGTCTGTTACGGATTTTAGCCGCAAGATCTTTACACGCCTTCAAATGAGCTTCATCACCAAGGTTCAAAAATTTTGCCAAGAATAATCTCATTTGTTGCTCTCCCAAAGAGTAAGGGAAATACTCATCGTTGACGTCGAGAGTGACCCAAGTCTCTCCATCGTATTGTCCGTATCGATTTTTGGGCAAGCCTTTGATTAAAAAGTCTCGGTTTATTGTTTCGTAATAAGAAAAAACCGAAAAAATGTCAAAGGCGTCTTTAAGAATGGGTATTTGGTAAGGAAGCTTTACAGCCTCACTCAGAGGGGATCTGGCTGCAATGATCCATAAATTGCTATACACAACTCCTAAGATTGTGAGAGTTATAAGCAACTTTTTCCAGCTTGCAAAGGCTTTTGAGGGGATTTTGCTGTTTGGCTCTTCTTTGGAATTTAGGATGCTGTCTTTCACTTTCTTAAACTCATACTCAAACTCAGTCGACGTGTCTTAAGCAGTTAATCGGACGAATAGGACAATCAACTCAGAGAATTAATCTCTGTAATTATTTTGCTCTTCGACCTTGGATTGAAGCAAAAGAATTTGGTTATGTGCCCAACGAACGAGCTCAGAGATTTCTACTACGCGCAGGGCTAGCATACAAAAGAAAATACCAAAGAACAAAGCCAAGCTAGAACAAGCGACTGTAAGAATTAAATCATCCTTAATCAGGGCCATAGGAACGAAAGGAGAGAAAGCCAAGATTAACCAAGCAAATAATCTTAAGTTGTCGGTTTGTCCGTTGACCTGAAGACGCTTTGAATATTTGTTCAAACGACTTTTAATTTCGCGGTTCTTTTCAGCGAGTTGGTCGGCTATTTCTTTAGTTCTGTAATCAATTTCGTTAAAAGTCTCATTAATAGGCTTTCTCTGAGGTGCCCTTTTAGTTTGTTTTTGGTCTGAGGAAAAAATAGCCGCTGGTTGAAGTCTCTCAGCATCTTCAGACACTTTATTGGTTTTTGGAATATTTCGAAAATTTCTATTTTGTTGTAAATTTGGATTTTGCTTTCTTGGTCCAATCACTCGGGTGAGTTCATCAGGATCTATGCCTTTTATATTATTAGCAATATTGTTGGAATTGCTTCTTTGCTGAGAATTTTCTTGATTTCTGTCTCTTTGGTTTGATTGAGGTCTTTCTCTGAGTGGTGTTTCTTGGAAATCCTCTTGTGACACATTGAAACCCGGATTGATACCTGGGTTAAAACCCGCATTGAAAGCAGGATCAACAAAGTTTTGATTTTGTGATGCTTGTTGTGGGTTTGGTCTCTGAGGTGTCTTTGTTTGAGCTTGATTCAAAGGTTGTGCTTGCGTTGTCTGATTCTGAAAATCAGTATTAATTGGTTGACGATGCTCATCCGAGTTTATTAAAGGTTGAAACTCAACTCTTTCCTGAAAGTGGGCTGGGACGAATCCCTCTACAGGAGTTTGATTAACCAAATTTTGATTAAGAGTACTTTGAAAATGACGTTCTTCTTTAATTATGGAAGTACTGCTAGTTGTCATAATGTTTTGTCCCAATTCGGTGGTGTGAATTCTCTTTTCGCTTTTTTCTAAGTACTGAGTATTAACCGGAATTGAATAATAGTTTTTACCATCCGGTGCATTAATAACGTTGTTTAAAAGCTGTGGCTCCTGAAGCTCGGGTAAATTATTTGGTGCTAAATTATTGGGCGGTGCAACCGTTGATGGTGGGCCAGAAATTGGCTCTGAGGGAGTGAACTTGAGTTGAGAATTTAAATTAGACGATAGCTCATTGAGCCTTGAGAGTAATTCCTCAGTTCGACTGGAAAGGTTTTTCAATTCTTCGTCTTGGTTTGGATCCATTGTTAGTTCTTGGGTTAATTCTTGCTCGGTTGCTTTAGTTGCCATAAGTAGTGAAATCTATAACTAAATTTTAGGACAAAAACACCGAAGGGTTTGCAAAACTTAACTGACTAATTCTTCTACGCTTCCGCATAGAAACAAACCACCATCTATCTCAATAGTTTGTCCGGTTACATAATCACCAGAGGCCTCTGCGAGCCAAAGTGCACAAGAAGCAATATCTTGAGGCAATGCGGCTCTTCCCAATTTTGTTTGGGCGAGTTTCTCTAGATCAAATTTAGCCGTCATATCAGTTTTGACTAAACCTGGTGCAATAGCATTGACTTGTATAAATGGCATTAGTTCCCGTGCCATGATTTTGGTATAGCTAATTAAAGCGGATTTGGCCGCCGAATAATTGGCCTGGCCGGCGTTTCCATGAACACCAACGGTACTTGCAATGTTGATGATTTTTCCTTTTTGCCTTGTCTTCATGCTCTCTAAAGCCAAATTGCTAAGGTGAATTACTCCTAAAAAATTAGTGTCAATTACTTCTTTCCACTCTTGCTCGGACATGCGGATTAATAGGTTGTCTCGGGTTATGCCAGCGTTGTTTACTAATAAATCGATAGAAGAAAATTGTGCGAGTACCTCTTTAACCATTTGGCTGGTTCGCCCGCCGTCTGCAATATTTGCTTTGTAAGAAATCGCCTGTCCCCCAGCCCCCTTAATGCTTGCTACCACTTCTTCGGCAGATGTTTGATTGGACACATAATTAACAACAACCGTATAGCCAGCCTTACCAAGTGTAAGAGCTATTTCTTTGCCAATTCCTCTGGAAGCACCTGTTACTAAAGCAACTTTGGACATACAAATTACTTTCTATAAAAAAATATTTATGAGTTAATTGAATTTTAATGCAAATTTTTTGGTATTGCATTCTGGCAATTTTTCACATGAGTAAGTTTTCATTTGTTTTTAAGACTTGTATTAATTATCTGATTGAATATTACATATAATGATTTATTTATTTGAAGATTAAAGCATCAAATTTTTCCCTTAAATCACCGAAAAAAAGCTCTAGAGAATTAAAGAGTTCATACTTTTGGAACAATAAAAAGAGATATAAGTCTTACAGTTAACATTTTTCTCATATTTTCAATTTGGATTTGTAAATGAAAAAAAATCATCTTTCTATAATTTTTACTTTGTTATTTTCTCTATCAATGGGCTTTGCTGTTAGTTCTTGCCAAAAAAAAGTGGTGGCTCCAACAAATGAGGAAATAATAAAACGTAAATATCAGGAATTTTTAAAGAACAGATGGATTGAGCTGGCCGTTCATGATGAAAAAATTCTTGAAAAATGCATAAGTTTGGAAGCAGAAGAAGGCTGTACACTCGAACAGATCCAATATCAAGAAAAAGAGGCTGATGTTCTTAAAGACCGTAAAATGCTTAACTGGAGCTCTGTGACTCAAAGGTACAAGGTTACACAATTAGGCAAAGATGTTTACGAATGCGGACAACACCTCAAAGTTGAAGAGATGAAGAAAGACGAAAACCTTCGTTCGAAGAGGGTTCTTAAATAGTTCTTAAACGTTTAAGTAAATATTGAGAGGTTCTTTTTGTCCAGGAAGAAAGATTCTTACTTTGGGGCTTCTCAAGGGATCGTTGTTATCAAAGAGTGAACCAAAAAGAGCCGAGCATTCAACGCGACCGTAAGCGGGTATGCTGTCAGAAAGCATGCAATTGGCAATTGGAGTATTGTCGTTGTACCAGCGAATTGGAAAAACGTTCTGGAAGCTGTAATCTTGAATTCTGGCTTTGGATGGAGTAAGAGCTCTTCTTACGTCTTCTGTTAAAGCAAATTCTCTGCCGGTTTCGTTTTTAATTTTCCAGGCCAACCTTAGGTTGCAACCGGAGGGCTGAACCGCATTAAGTTCATAGCTTAAACCGTGAACGGGACTTGGTACTTTAGCAAAAATGAACTGAGCGGGTGTGCTTCCGGCTTCGGTGATGCTATGAACAGGTTCAATTTCATAATCACGAAGAAGCTTGAGAGTTTCTTGTGCGGCCGCCAAAGAGGCTCTTCGAACTGAGAGTGGTGTTTGGGATTCGGCAAAATCAAAGGCTTCTTGGTTACGACTTTCTATTCCGCCGGTTGGAAGGTCGGTAAGGTAGTCCCAAAAAGTATACTCATCTTCAGCTACTTGCTTAGTTTCGGCTTTTTCCACAGACTTTACTTTTTCTTCTTGAGGCTCTCTTTTAATCAACTTTTCCGAAGATAAAGGAGTACTTTTCAATTTATTAATTTCGCCAGCAGCCTTTTGAAAATCTTTTTTTAGTTCCTCTTTAGCAAGAACTTTTTTATTTGCTTTATCAGACTTATCTGTTTGGGGAATCTTGTCTACAGATTCTTCAAAAGATGTTCTTGAGTCTGAAGATGCATTTTCCTCTATTGCCAATTGACTGGAATTAAGCTCTAAATCTTTAGCAGCAAGTGTTGCAGATTTATTAATTTGATTGCTCTTTTGAATTTTATTAAAAACAAATTTGGCCGGAAAAAACAAAATGGCCGCAAGAATTAAAATTGCAATGATTCTAGAAAGCATAATTTATAAGATAATTTTATTAAGTGGTATTTATTAACTAGTATATATACTAACATGTATTGCGCTAGACTTTGTCCATTTCAAAGTAAATTTTCAGGAAAGATAATTTAATGATTCAGCAAGAGCACTTAATCCAAGAAGTACAAGAAGTACCCTTCATAAATCTTAGATTCGAAGAGGATTTTGAAGACAAAGTAATGCAAAGATGGAAGATGGCACTCGATTCACGAGGATTTATAGCCGGGGAGGCTTGCAAAGAGCTAGAAGAATCAATCTTAGAATTTACAAAAGCCAAATATTTTACACCCTGTGCCAATGGAACCGATGCAATACAGCTGGCTTTGAGAGCAGTTGGAGTTGGCAAGAATGACAAAGTTTTATTACCCGACTTTACTTTTTGGGCCACTTATGAGGCTGTCTTAAACGTTGCCGCAGAGCCAATAATGGTGGATATCAATCCGCAGGATTTTCAGATGGATTTTGATTTATTTGTACTTGCCTGCGAAAAGTACAAACCCAAAGCAGCGATTATTGTTCATTTGTATGGTTGGTGCTCGGCACGATTGGATGAGTTTAGAAGCTATTGCAAGAAAAACGAGATCTTTTTAATTGAAGATGGTGCTCAATCAATTGGAAGTAAATTCAACGGCGAACCTATCTTCCAATCGGCTTTTTTAGCCACCACTTCTTTTTATCCAGCCAAAGTCCTCGGTGCAGCCGGCGATGCGGGAGGGGTTTTTTCGTCGAATCGCGAAATCAACGAGGTTTGCACAAAGCTTGCCAATCATGGGCGCAGCTCCCATTACGGACACGAATACGTTGGTTGGAATTCCCGGATGGATGAGCTGCAGGCGCATTTTCTGGTTGAAAGTTTAAAGCATTTGCAGGCACGGATTGATTCTCGGAGAGAGGCAGAACACAAGTATTTGAACTTTCAAAAACAAAACATGCAAAACTTAAATCTTCCTCTCCAGATGAAAGAGTGTCCCTCTAATGTTGCTTCCAATGGTTATTTGCAAGTAAGCATTGCAAAAACTAGTTTCAAAGAGCTTTCAGCAAAACTCAAAGAATTTGGAATTGGAACCGGCAATGTTTATCCAAGCCCAATGTCGGCTCAGGTTGGGGCTAAATCTTTAATTCAGGGAGAGCCTCTTTTGGTCACTAAAGATAAAGTTACTTATGAAGTTTCGAGCAAAGTCATTAACTTACCGCTTTTCCCCTACATCACAGATCCTGAGCTGCAAGTAGTGATGAATGCTTTGAAGAAAGTTTAGGCCGGTTCTGGAGAGGTTACTTCTGCCTTCTTATCATCGTCTTTTTTGAACTTGCTCTTGATGAGATTGTAAAGGTAGAGTAAAGGAAACCCGAGAACTGAACCTATGCCACAGATGATAACTTTGTTGAACAATTTAATTACAATGTCACCTGTCCCTCTAGCAAAGTATTCTAGGTTTAGAGGAAGTACAGCATCACCTTTAAATTCTTCATGCTCTGCCATCTGCTGAACAAGAGGGAAACCAGCAAAAACATCTGAAATTCGGGTAAGAAGACCTATAACATTTCCAACCAGAGGGTTGTGCTTTTTAATTTCTTCTATCTTAGTTTGGTTATCTTCAATGCTGTTGATAATAGTCTTATAAGGTGATTTCCCAGAATTAACAATAACATTTCCCATTTGTTCAGCTAAGTTTTCTCCTTCTGGGGCTCTAATCCCAAATGTTGTCTGAGTAAATCCTGCTTTATATTTAGGTACAGTAAAAATAGAAGCCGTATCTACCAACCAATTGGATGGTGTCATCAAACCACCAGCAATTAAGTTGGAAGTTGGTCTCATAGACGGGTCTTTCATGGCAGCACTAAACTTCCAAAATTTACCTAAAACTCCTTTGGTATAAATCAAGAAGGCACCCAAGCTAACCATAGCAAGCTGGAAGCCAGTTTTAATTACCAAAGAATCCTTTTTATCTTCTGGAAGCATAGCTCTAAATTTGTTATAGATGAAGCGGAACCCATTGGACATTAGCTCAGCCGCTCCAAAACCAAGAGCTGCTCCAAAAGCCATAGCAGCTCTAATGCCGTTTTTGCCTAAATTCATTTTGCTTCCGAATCCATGGCCAGCCCAGGTTCCAAGAGCAATGAAAATCAATTGTTCAAAAAAATCTACAATTGGATCGCTCTGCATTGCAAGCTCATCATCTTTTTTCTTTTTCTTATCATCTTGCTTTTGTCCCATGGTTAAAGCCTTGCCTAAGCCTAAAGAAGTCAAACCATAAACCCCAATAAAGCTTAATACTCTGCCAATGGCTTGATCCACCAAGTTTTTAGCAAAATCACCCATACTTTCATTGTCATGTGGCAATTGTTCTAGGAATTCTTTTTTAAAATCTATTCCAATTAAACCGGTTATTCCTCCGACTTCATCTAGAAGGAGAGTAAGTGGCGGCTGATTCCCATCTAATTTCTGTTGTATTTCTTCGGCTAATTTTGTCTTGCCATTAACTTTTAAGCTTTGAATAATTAGGCCTATTTGCTCTTGAACATTGATTGGTTTAAGTTTTTCACCGTCATTAAGACTTTCATTTCTGCTATTAATGGCCTCATCAACC
>JANRMG010000026.1:0-3176 GCA_033761855.1 Candidatus Caenarcanales bacterium | reverse complement strand
AAATTGTTGAATCCAAGACTTGTCCAAAGGGAAGTTTTGTGGATCTAGAAACCCTTGAATGTTCCGATGGTAAGGTTATTAATTACAAATTAACTGAAAAAACAAAACAATCTTGCCTTAAGAAGCATTCGGTTAAATATTGTTCTAAAAGCTCTTGGACAAAACAAGAATTTTTTAGCTTAGAAGATGAATATTTGTTTTCTTTAGAATATCTCGATGAGTGGCTTACAACAGTCCGTGCCCGCAAAGATATTTATAATACACCTAATAAGCAAGATTTGGAGGGCAAAGGAATAGAAATTAATCACGATAACTTTTGTGCCAATTATCATGAAGATTTTCCATTTATCCTTTCTCCAAGAAGACAAACCAATACGGTTGTTAAACAGCTTTATAGCGCGGTACCGCAAGAATCAACGAGTAAAACCGCCTTTGTTATTGCAGATAGACTCATCCAATGCCCGGAAAAGTACTTAAGCTATTTAAAAGATAAAAAAGAAATTGTAATTGTTGGCTCTTTTTTTGGCTCTGGCAAGCTCGACAAAGCCAAAAATTCAACCTTTTACGAGGTTGTTTTGAATCATGAACAAGAGCTTTTTAAGCTTAAAGCCACTTTGGTTCTGGCAAAAATTTTAAATTTAGAGGTTAAGAATGTTCTTTATTCAATGGGTGATTCGTCCACTAGTTTAGGTGAGAATCTAAAACAAAGACTCAATCGTAGATTTCAAAGTATTTTAAAACAAGTAAAATACGGGGGCAGGCCCAATCCTATAAGTTGGGGCGCAGACGAATTGATTGCTCTGGCTTTTGCCTCTGTTTCAAAACCTTTAAGCGCTTATATTGAAATTTCAAATCCTTTAGCTAAGCAATTCAACGATGGAAACAAGAAAGCCGAAGAGTTGCTTAATTTGAAACTAAAAGAAGCGAATCTTACTAGAACAAATGATAAGGAAAAAGCCGATTTGATTTTTTATGTCTTCACTCGCTGTACCGATAGATTCAATGATGATTATGCTCCAAGGGATTTCGTTCAAGAATATTTAGATCGTAAATTCCTTAAACATATTGAAAGCCAACCCGAAAAACTTTTTTCTAAAACAACCATAATTGATGCAAGAATCTTTAATGGCTCTTGGGATGAGCTTTCTGTTCCCAAACGTTGCGACTTGTTGGCTTATAGTGGCTGGGGAACCTTCTCTAATAATGTAGGTAGTGCTTTGGCTATAGCGAAAATACTTGACAAATCACAGAACCAGAGCCTTAAACAAAATATGTTACTTGAAGCTATCTACCATGATGCTTTTTGTAATAACTACTCTAAGGTACAGCGGGGTGATTTCCCCAATATTCTTTTCCAGCACACGGGGATTCACTTCGCTCATTTCGAGGGCTATGAAGACTATAATGCAACCCTTAGAGTTTTTGATGAATTAAACTCCTTTGCGAGTTCTCGATTCAAGGAGCATTTTTCACAAACTGAATGCCTTATTGATAGAGAATTACAAGCCAAACCAAAGCTTTGGCGGACATTTGAGAGCGAGATCTCGACTATTAGAAACAATTTTTAAAGTACAAGTAATTATTTAAAAAAACAAAAATCATTAAATTGTTAACTAAATGTAAAAGATGAAATCAAATTAATTTTTTTGCTCTTATAATAACAATTCTGTGAGTAAATTAAAGTTACATAGACCCATCTAGACAGCTTGTTGAGAATATCTTAAATATTATGGAAATATTAATCATTGAGCCTCAAGAGAATTGCATTTCTAAAGATCAAGAGCTTAAGCAAGCTTACGAGTATTCTATTGCTTTTATCACTAAATTAATGCACCAGCAAAATCTAATGGAATCTAAAGACAAAGAAGAATTGGTGAAAAATGATGAAAATTTGGCTGCTTTTCAGCTTGAAGTTGAAAAATTAGCAACTATTCAAAATTAGGTTAATGTGTAAATGTTGTATCAAATAATTTATTTTGCAAATATTTTAATTGCTGGAATTGTTGGGATATTTTGCTTGTTTTCCCCATCGAAAGCTAAAGAAGCAGTTTTCCAAAATGTCTTTGTCGAAAGTGAGGCCTTCCGGATTACGGGTGCTTTTTGGACTGCAATTGCCATTTTGTCTGCTTTGGGACTGATTTGGCCGCAACAATTTGTTTTTATTTTTTTAATACAACTAATTTACAAAGCACTTTGGCTTCTATTTGGTGCCCTACCAAAGCTTTTTAACAAGAAAACCCAAGAAATTCCCCAAGGTATGGCTTTTTTCTTTTTAGTTTATGTTTTGTTCCTTCCCTTTGTAATTCCTTTTTCAAGGTTTTTCCAATGAGGATTTTTCTAGATATTTTTATCTGAAAACCTTCTTAACCGCATCTCTTTCGCCAATACCCTTCATCCAACGTTGAAGATTTGGATAAGAATTTAGATCAAAGGATAATCTTTGTTCGGAAGCCCTGATCCAAGGGTAGGTAGCAATGTCGGCTATAGAATATTCGTCTCCAGCCAAATAAATGTTACTTTGCAAATGCTCGTTCAAAACCCCAAAGAGCCGTTTGGATTCATTAGTGTAGCGTTCTATTGCATAGGGAATTTTTTCGGGTGCATAATTTGTAAAAAAGAAAACTTGCCCAAGCATTGGACCTACTGCGCTCATCTGAAACATTAGCCATTGAAAAGCCTTGTACTTAGCCGATCCAGAAGCTGCAAGCAATTTGCCAGTTTTTTCGGCTAAATAAATTAATATGGCCCCGGATTCAGATAGGTTTAGCGAGGAATCACTATCAACTATTGCTGGAATTTTGCCATTGGGGTTTATTTTTAAAAACTCGGGTGACTTTTGCTCCCCTTTGCTGAGGTCAAATTTGTGAAGATTATAAGGCAACCCCAGCTCCTCAAGCATCAAGTGAATTTTGTGTCCATTGGGTGTATCTGCCGTGTAAAATTCAATCATTGTGTTTTCTCCTTATAAAAACTTATAGCATTGACTAATCTATATTGTCTGTAAATCATTGATTTACAGATTTTTTATTTTGCTTCAAGCAATTTTTTTCGGTAAAAAGCTATGGCATTATCGCTCGGAAAAAGCTTTTCCTCGCGCCAATCGTTTTTGGGATATTCTTGAGAGATTACAACTGCTTTGTCCTGAAGCAAGATCTCACTGTTAGATTTATTTATAT
>JANRMG010000025.1:0-3794 GCA_033761855.1 Candidatus Caenarcanales bacterium | reverse complement strand
TAAATTTTAAAAACTATTTAATTCCAGGAAACAGCCAGATTAGTTGCTTAAGTTTTAAAGACAACCAAACTTGTGTTTCTGCGTCAGACTTCCTTTGGAAAGAGGGAATTTGGCTTCATCCAATCCGGACACCAACCGTTAAGCGGCCGTGCTTAAGGATAGTAGCTAATGCCCTTCATACAGAAGAAAACTTAAATACATTATTCAAAGCTCTTTTAAAACTTCAAAATAAATTTTTAGCTTAAATTTGAGAATTACACTTAAAACAGGTTAATATAGTATTAAGACGATATAAGTTTCTTTTTATAAACTTTTTTAAATAATTATTTATTATGTCTATTAATGTAAAACCCATAAGTTTTAGTAGTCAACAATTGGCTTCCACCTATTCATCAGACAGGCTAGGGGTTTTTAATTCTGCAATTTCAAGCAATAAAAATCCTAAATACCAATCACCCGAAGAATCTCGCTCAATAACCAATCGTTTTGGAAAAGCCTCAGCAAAATTCATTAAGTGGCTAAGAGAAAACATTGTAGATATAGTAAGCAGAGTAGGTGTTTTGGTCATTCCAATTGCAATTGTATTTAAATTATATGGTGGAGGAATAAGGGCAAAAACCTCTTCAGTCGGCTTAGGAGACAGAGTGCGTGAAAGTTGGGATAATATTACATCAAGCACATCAAGACTAAGTAATGGACTAAATAATAGAATTAACCGAATAAGAAACAGAAGAGCTGCTGCGGGAACACCCTAGCAAAAAACTCTTTAAACAGCACAAACACTAAGTACACACCTTTTTACAGCTTCTGCTACCGCTGGAGCCACTCTTTTATCTAAAGCGTCAGGAATAATATATTCTCTAGTTAGCTCTGAATCTGTAATTAAATCGGCTATTGCTTTGGCCGCGACAAGCTTCATCTCTTCGGTTACTTTATTGGCTTTACAATCCAAAAGACCTCTAAAGAAACCAGGGAAACAGAGCACATTATTAATTTGATTAGCAAAATCTGAGCGGCCAGTTGCCATTACTGCTACATGATCGTGGGCAAGTATCGGATCTACTTCGGGGATGGGGTTAGACATTGCAAAAACTATTGGGTCTTTAGCCATGGTTTTAAGGTCGTCAACACTTAAAAGATTTGGACCAGAAAGCCCCATAAATAAATCTGCACCTTTTAAAACATCATGGATAGAGCCTTTTTCAAGGTTTGGATTCGAGATTTTAGCAAATTCCTCTTTGGCTGAATTCATCCCATCTTTGCGACCCTCATATATTGCTCCTGATCTGTCGCAAATTATTAGGGTTTTTACGCCGGCGGACATAAATATTTTGCTACAGGCAATACCAGCAGCGCCGGCTCCAGAAACAACCACTTTGATTTCAGAGATTTTCTTTCCGGTCAAACGCAAAGAATTATAAAGAGCTGCAAGGGTTACAACCGCTGTTCCGTGCTGGTCATCGTGAAAGACAGGGACATTAACCTGCTCCTGGAGCTTTCTTTCTATCTCAAAGCAGCGCGGTGCACTGATGTCTTCAAGGTTAAAACCACCAAAGGTTGGTTCAATGGCTTTGGCGACTGCAACAATCTCATCAACGGTTTTACCCTGAACGCAAATTGGAAAAGCATCAACATTGGCTAAAGCCTTAAACAACATGGCTTTGCCTTCCATAACCGGAAGAGCAGCTTCAGGACCCAAATCACCCAAACCTAAAATTGCCGATCCATCGCTAAAGACAGCGATTGTATTCTTTTTTATTGTTAGTTCGTGTACTTTTTCTGGGTGTGCGGCTATTTCCTCGCAGACCTTAGCAACTCCGGGAGTATAAACAATTGCTAAATCATCTTTGTTATTAACTTCAAACTTGCTTTTTATTTCAATTTTTCCACCTTGGTGAGCTTCAAAAACTTTATCTAGTGAAGGATGTTGAGTCATATTTATTTAATTAAATGAATAAAGTTAATCTTAAACCATAGGAGCCTCTACAGACTCTGAAAAGAATACTAAGAAAAAATCAAATTTCAAAAAATATTTATTTTCAAAAGAGTTTTAATAATTTAATTGCTAAAGATTGAGTTTGGATGTTAGTATCTTTCTTTGCATTTCTCCAGTATTTGGAGCTGTAGCTCAATTGGTTAGAGCGTCGCCCTGTCACGGCGAAGGTTGCGGGTTCGAGCCCCGTCAGCTCCGCCACTTTTTAAATTTGGCTAATTCTTGCATATGCAAAAAGTGCTCTTCAAGCTCTGAGATTTGCTTTTAGTCTTTTAAATAAAAGTTCGATCCAATAAATCTAAGTAATCTCCTTATTTCCTGTATAACTTCTCTTTTGTACAGTTATAATGACCTTTGCCCCGAAAAAGCAGACAAAAAGTTAAGAGAAATTCACGAGACATTCGAATTGAACCGGAGAAAGATAGTTAAGGCTCGAATTCCTTCTCACCCGGTTATAGAACATCTCAGTGTACTCAAATATACCCGATTTAGCCTCCTCTCTCGAAATAAACTTTTGATGATTGATAAACTCAGTCTTTATCTTGCCAAAAAAGCTCTCGGCAAGCGCGTTATCATAACAGTTCCTTTTTGCACTCACCGATTGCTAAATGTTGGGGACTTTAAGTAGTCTCTGAAAACGGTGACTCGCATACTGAGAACCTCTGTCTGAATGGAAGATTAAGTCAGCCTTCGTCCGTTGGAATATATGTGATGTCTGATACCCACTTCTGGTCTGTCTTTTGAGCGCCAAAGTCCTGGCTAAGCAGATTGGGACAAACAGGAGATGAATGCTTTGAGTTGGAAGTCACTTTGAAGCGTTTCTTGCTGATTGAAACTATTTTGCTATCCTTCATGATTTTTGCCACTCTCTTTCTCGAAACTCTCTCTCCATCCTCTTTCAGCCAGGCGAGCGTTTTCCTTGTTCAATCTTTTTATTTCAGCTTTTTCTTCGGGGCTTATTTCGTCATTGGAATCGTAGAACCAATTGCAAAGGGTTTTATATGTTAATCCTAGTTTTCTGGCTATTTCGGCTTTGTTAGCCACTTTTACCTTGCACAGTCTAATTGCTTCTTCTTTAAATTCCTTGCTGTATTCTGTTTTCTTGGACATTGATTTTCTCCTTTATTCTACTGACGTTTTCTGGATTTAATCTGTCCGCTTTTTCGGGGCAAGGTCAACCTTAATAAAGGCTTTATGAACAGCTAACCTAAAAAGAAGTTATAATTTTTCTCGGCCTATTCTGGGTGAGGATAGGCCACTTTTTTTATCTATACAAGTTTCTTATTCAATTAAAGTAAAACTTAGAGACTATTTTTTTATCCAAAATTTTAATAAGCTAAAAACCTTTTCAAAAAAGATAAATATTACTCACTATAAATGTGTAATTGACATATTGAAAATGTGGTAACCAAGGGTTTAGATCCTTGGTTTTATTCTTTTCTGACAATTTATTTTGCTCAAACTTTTTACCATTAAAAAAAAGTGAAAGTGATTTTCTTTAATTGTAAAATAGTTGTAGATTTTTAATACTTAATCCCCTTGTGCCTTCTCCAATTGAGCCAAATCTACCAATTGATGCTTCGATACCAGAGTTTTTAACATGTTAATGTGCGAGAGGCTCTGTGGAAGACCAAGTTGAGAGAAAGATTTTTGCCATCCGTGTGTATGAACCTTATTCATGGTTCCGTTCGAAAAAACTGGACGATAGTGCTTTTCGGTTTCGGTTTGATAAACCTTTAAAATCTTTTGGGTTTCGCTTTCCACTTGAACTCTAATCGCTCTTTCACGGCAAATAAATCCT
>JANRMG010000024.1:0-1895 GCA_033761855.1 Candidatus Caenarcanales bacterium | reverse complement strand
TCGGAAGCTGACGTATGAGACACACGTTAAAATATCCATCTCCAATATTCTGAATAACTTTCTTTCCGACACGAAGGATTCCTTTCTCATTCCTCAATTACAGATCCTTGCAGATAATGAAAGACGGTTACTTGAAATCATACATTCAGGTGAATACGAAACGGTAACTATCAATTTCAAAAATAAGAAAATGAAATCGGTGGAACTGATTAAGGAGCAGAATGTAAAACGTAAGATTGTGGACATACTCCAGGATAGCCAGTATCAGGACATTGTTATCAAAAGCCACAAGGGAGTGGTAACCAGAATTCAGAATACAGTGAAACTGGTTTTGTAGAATACAAAAAACAATAAAAAATAACCCAATACAATTGGGACTTGGCGAATAAGCATAGCCACTGAAAAATCAGAACTATGTTTTAATAAGTGTAAGCCATGCCAAGGGCTAAAAAGTTAAACAGGGAAGATTTAACACCAGAAAAATTAAGACAGTTTGAAGGGTTTGAACAAGTAACAGATGAAGAGGCACAAATGATTTGTGAGTTTACTATCCAATATTGTTCAATCATTCATCAAGGACACGAGTTTAATAAAAAAGTACAGAGCCATGAGAAACGTAGCAAAGGGTTTTGAAAAGTTTGCCAAGGTAAATAACAATATTACGAAGGCATTAGGATTCAATTGTGTGATTTATACAAGGGTATCAACCAAAGAGCAGGCGGATAACAATCTTAGTTTGCAGACACAACGAAAAGCTTGTGAAACGTATGCTCAAAAGCAAGGCTATAATGTGCTGTCTTATTTTGGAGGAACTTATGAAAGTGCTAAGAGTGATGAACGTAAGGAATTCAAGCGGATGCTTGACTTTGTTAAAAAGAGCAAGGAGAAGGTTTCGCATATTATCGTGTACAGTGTAGACCGTTTTTCCCGATCTGGAGCGAATGCCATTTACATTGCTTCCGAATTAAAGAAACAGGGTATTACTGTTTTTGCAGTTACTCAACCCTCCGATACCACCACAGCCAGTGGTAGTCTACAACAAAACATACATTTCATCTTCAGTGAGTACGATAACCAAATGCGAAGAGAAAAATGTATCGCAGGAACAAGAGAAAAACTTTTGATGGGATATTGGTCAACCAAAGCACCTTTAGGTTATGACAATGTAAAAATTAACGGGGAGAAAAAAATTGTCATTAACGAAAAAGGAAAACTCATCAAAAAAGCATTTGAATGGAAAGCCTATGAAGGACTAACCAATATGCAAATCAGAGACAGATTAGCAGACATGGGACTTCCATTGCACAAACAAATGATAACTAAAATTTTTGAGAATCCTTTTTACTGTGGACTTATATCCCATAACATGCTTGATGGTGCAATCATAGAAGGCAAGCATGAAAAGCTAGTGTCTAAAGAACTATTTTTGAAAGTAAGTCAGTTGCAGGATATGAACTCACAGGGCTGGAAAGTCTTTGAAGAAAATGAGCAATTACCTTTAAAGAAATTTTTATTGTGTGAAAAGTGTGGCAAACCCATGAGAGGTTATATCGTCAAGAAAAAGAATATTCATTACTATAAGTGCGGAACTAACGGATGTTGCGTGAATGAAAATGCTAAACGTTTGAACGGTCAATTTCAGGAAATGCTGAACGAATTTACTTTTGAAGAAAAGTATTTACCTGTGTTTCGTTATCAATTGGAGGCTACCTTTCAGAAATTTAATGAAGATAAGTCAGGAGCAATTGAAACTTTAGAGAAAGAACTTTCTGACATTGATAAAAAGATTGAGCGATTGGAGGAACGATTCATTAACGAAGAAATAAACCGTGAGCTATACGATAAGTACATTACTAAATTCAAAGAGGAAAAGAAGGAAATTGACACCAAACTTA
>JANRMG010000023.1:0-32338 GCA_033761855.1 Candidatus Caenarcanales bacterium | reverse complement strand
GCGATAAAAGTATTTTTTACAATGGGAAGCAAGCTGTACAAAAACAAAGCCAGCAAAGCAGTTTCAAATTTAATTCCCATCACGGGGACTAGCAAAGCCAAGAGAGCAAGCGACGGAATGGTCTGGATGATTCCTGTAAAATTAAGAATTAAATTGCTTAATAGTTTATTTGAGTAGGACATTATGCCAAGAGGGATTCCAAGGATGATAGCCAAAAGTAAAGAAAGGCTGACCAGAATTAAATGCTGAATAAACCAGAGAGGAAGCTCTTTGTTCAGTCCTAAGAATTCCTTTTTTGTTTGTGTTTTTTCTAATCCTAAAAAGGCTTTGGCGGCGGAGGTGGCCTCTTTGTCTTTTTCAGCCAAGGTGTTGAGTTCAATAATTTTCTTTTGCACTAGCTTCCCTTCAAGACTCTTTAAAAGCACTTTGGCATTTGGTTCCAAATCAAGACGGTAGAGGAAGACGGCTTCGTATTGTGGAAAAAAAGCTTTATCGTCTTTTAACACTTTTAAATCAAGGCTTTTAATTTGTGGGTCTGTGGTGTTTATGTCTATCAGATCGGTTTTTCCAGACTCTATCGATTTGAAGGCCAAAGAATGTTCAATAGTATGTTCAATGCTCTGAAGCTTTTGGGGTGAAAATTTATAAAAATCTTTTAGTCTTTGCCAACCGTCTTTGCGGTTCATGAATTCATGCGTAAAGGCATAATGCAGCCCTGAATGTTTTTGTAAATCGCTAATCCGTTCAACCGACAATTGTTCCGCTTTGGTTCTGCGCATGGCGAGACCATAAGAATTGTTAAAGCCAAGCGAAGCGGTCATTCCGATGCCGAGTTTGGCAAGTTCTTTTTTTATTTCTCTATTGCTTAAATTTTTTCCAAAATTCTTATTGTTTCCCAGTATAACTTCTTGAATGGTGCCTGTATACTCTGGGTAAAAGTCCAAATCGCCTTTTTGGAGGGCTTTCCACAAGATGGCTGTTCCACCCATGCTTTTTTTGTGAGAGATTTTAAAGCCTTTCTCCTGAAATTTTAAAACGGTTATTTCAGCCAATAAATTCGATTCTAAGAATGGTTTAGAGCCAACAGTCAATGCTTTGGCTTTGCTTTCTAAGTTAAAGCAAAAAGATGTTAATAAACAACAAATCGTAAAAAAGATTTTAAACATCTTTTGTTGTCTCTTTCTTTCCAACATCTTTAGAAGCATTTATCAGTGAATCCCAGTTTGGATGACCCTCAATCTTTCTGTCTATAATCTGTCCTTTGGACATAAAGATTATTGTGTCACCTAAAAACTCGGCTGCACTCATATCATGAGTAATGAGCAAAACTGTCTTTTTTAAGTTAGCAAAAATCGTCTTTAAGTCTTCTCTTAAATTGCTCTCAGTTCCAGGATCTAGTCCGACTAAGGGTTCGTCAAATAAAATAAGTTTTGGCTCCAGGATTAAAGCTCTCATGATGGACACTCTTTGAATTTGTCCTCCAGAGAGTTGGTGCGGATAATTGCTCATTAAATCTTTGCGAAGATTTGTGAGTGATAGCAGCTCTTGAAGCCTTTGAAAAATATATTCTTTTGAAAACCTAAATTCTTTAGCGGCCAAAACAATATTTTCTTCTGCCGTTAAATGAGGGAAGAGGCCGCCACCTTGGGCAACATAGCCTATTTGTCTTCTTAGGTTTTGCAAGTTGTTTTTGCTCAGCACTTCTTCATTAGAGCTTAGATCTCCAAATTTTATTTCTCCCTTATCTGGGTTTACCAATCCGATTATCAATCTCAAAACAGTGGATTTCCCCGAGCCGCTCGGGCCGATAAGGACTGTGGTCTTCTCTTTCTCTATAAGCAAGTTTAGGTCAGCAATGGCAAAGCTCTCGCTTAATTTTTTGCTTATATTGTTTAAGCTTATTTGCATTCTCGATCTCTCGAAGTTTTCTTCAACAAACTTTAGCTCTTTAATCCCAATTCGGTATAAGCAAGATCGATTATCTTGCTCAGCCAGTCGTTTAACTGCAAGTTTATTTTTGGGCCGGCTTTGGGCCAGGTTGCATAAGCAACAAATTCCAAATTCCCCGACGCACCAAGGATGGGTGAATGTGTGATTTTTTTAATTTCAAGTCCTGCCCGGTAACAGCTGCTTACGAACTCAGATAAAATCTCTAAGTGAATCTTAGGGTTTTTAATTAAACCGCCTCTGGCCACTTGGTTCTTGCCAGCTTCGAATTGGGGTTTTATTAAAATCACCAGCTCAGATTTGTCTGGCCCCATCAATAATCCTTGCACATTAGGAATAACTTTAATGGCCGAAATAAAAGATACATCGATGGCGGCGAAGGTTGCCTTGTTAACTGATTCTACATTCGCATACAATCTTTCGGGGAGCAGGTATCTTACATTCATGCGCTCAACCAAATTGACTCGAGGATCTGTTCTGAGTTTCCAGTCAATTTGTCCGTAGCCGGTGTCTATGGCAAATACTTTGGATGCACCGGATTGAAGCATGCAGTCAGTAAACCCACCAGTGGAAGCCCCAATGTCCAGGCAGATTCTGTCTTGAAGGTTTATATCGTAGAGCTGAAGAGCCTTTTGCAATTTGTAACCGCCACGACTAACAAAAATATTGCCTCCTCCTACAACTTTGATTTGGTCAATATCTTCGTCAATTTCGATTCCAGGCCTCTTTACGAGTTTGCCATTTAAATAAACAATGCCAAGTTTTACAGCATTCAGAGCTTTTGTCTCAGCATCAAAAAAGTGCTCAGTCAAGAACTCGACTAGTTGTCTTTTACTGTCTTTGATTTTCCTAGGCATTAGGAATTATTGTTACTAAATTTATAAAAGTTTAAACCGCGGTACTGATTTAGTGATACTTTTGCTTAGCAAAATGTTACAGAATCGCGATTTCGGCATAGAAATATTTATTAAGAGACTCTAAAGAAAAACAATTTTATAAGTAATTTTATGTAGGATTTTCTCTCTTTATGGCTTATTCAAATTCTTTTCACTTACTTAAGTTAACCAAGGTCTTTCTCGTCCTTTATTTTTGTTTTGGTCTGTCTTTTATTGTATCTGCAAGCGACCCCTAACAGGACGCACAGCTCTGGCCGGTAATTGCTTTGGAGTTGCCTGTCGTTGAGGATAAGCTCAGTCTCTATTCAGAAACTATTCCTTTTGCTGTCGATAATATAACTTCATTTAATCGTGTCCAGATAAGAAATGCAGTAATTTATAAACCAAATAAGGTACTTTCTCTTTGGGCCGGAGGCGATTATTTCCCCACTCTCGGAGAGGATGCCGTACAAGAATCAACAAATAAGACTTAATAACAAATATAAAAATCTTTCAATCGATACTCGATTTAGGCTCGAAGAGCGCTTCATAGACAATGAGGCTACAATAGCTCTTCGCAACCGCAACCGGGTAAAGCTAACCCACCCAATTGGTAAAAGCAAAAACTATGTTGCCTTCGCCGATGAAATCTTTTTTAATCTAAATTCGGTAAATGATAATCTGCAGGCTGGATTGGCAGAGAATCGTTGGTATTTTGGTGTCGGTCGGCGGATTAATGATTATGTTAATTTGGAAGCTGGTTATCAGCTTAGTTATGTTTTGCGGCCGCAGCGCGAAGATTTTATCCGTCACATAATTCGTTTGGAAACAAGCATCAAGTTTCCGCCTATTAGAAGAAGGTCTAGATAACCCCCCTCCCCTACCAGGTAACGCTGAATAGTATCCAAATTGTTGTAGGGGTTCAGCATGCTGAACCCGCCCTCTTTAAGCTTTAAGGGCTTGGTACTCTTTGTCCTGCAAATTTATTTTTACCAAAAGTTCCGGTAATCTATCCTCTAAAATGGCCTGCCTCATTTGCTTGGTTAAATGAATAAGAGTATGGAAATTATGAATGCTTATATAGTGGTAAACCGTCAGCTCAGAGCGCATGAACAAGTGCTTTAGGTAGCCACGACTAAAACGTTTGCAAGTCGAACATCGGCAACCCGGATAAATGGGATTGTCAAAATCTTCGGTAAAAGCTTTTTGGGTTACGCTTTCTACTCTGCCGCTCGGCCCAAAAAAGCTTCCGTGGCGGGAAAGTCGGGTTGGTAAAACACAATCAAACATATCAATCCCTGAAGGAATTGCAACTTTAAGGTCTCGCGGTGTGCCTACTCCCATCAGGTATCTTGGTTTGTTTTGGGGTAGCCTTTGCGCCATGGTTTGAACCACTTTGTCTACTTCCTCTCGGGTCTCGCCTACGCTCACCCCGCCCAAAGCGTAACCGAGGGCATCCATGGCCACCAGCTCATCCAAGCTGCGATTGCGTAAATCCTCAAAGCGTCCGCCTTGCACAATTAAAAACAAAGACTGGTGGGATTTTAGCTGGTGCTCCATGCAGATTTTTGCCCACTCAGTGGTGCGTTCTACCGAGACTGTTACCTCTTCTCTTTCGGCGTTTCCGGGCGGACAATGGTCAAAGGCCATAACAATATCAGCCCCTAAAGACTTTTGGACTTCCATCGATTCGCTGGGCCCCATAAAATGGGTTTTGCCCTCTAGATCGTCTTTAAAAGAAACACCAGTATCTCCAATTTTTGCCTTGCCTCGTCTTGCAAAACTAAAGACCTGAAACCCGCCTGAATCGGTTAAGTAGGGCCCCGGCCATTTGCTCCATTCCTGAAGTCCTCCGGCTTTTTCAATTAATTTTTCTCCCGGGCGAATGTGAAGATGGTAGGTATTGCCTAAAACAATTTGTGTTCCAAGGCCTTCAATGGTGTCCCAGGGAACGCCACGGACTGAACCTTTGGTTGCGACGGGCATAAAAACGGGGGTTTCAATAATGCCGTGTTGGGTTTTTAAGAGTCCGGCTCTTGCACCAGTAACCGGACAAACTTTTTGGAGAGTGAATTCAATAGACATTAAAAAAAGAATTTCTTAACTTGATGAGTTTTTTGAGAGTGTTAATATTTGAAATAAGGATTAAAGCTTAGTATTAATTCTTTAATTACCTGCAAAAACTTTATTAATTATGAATGATTTTCAGCCGGAATTTTCTCAGCCTTTTGTTTTTAAGATCCCTGCTGACGGAGCGGATTCAATCGGTGTTGATCTTAAGTGGCTTGGCGAAGAGTCTACTCACATCACAGAGTTGTTCAACCGTTTTGTGAATGAGTATTCGAAAAATGTATCCAGTGGAAATCATCCGCCAGAGCTTTTAAAGCAACAATTTAAAATTATCGAAGCGCTTTCGGCTTACCAAATTGCTCTTTCAGAGCATCAAAAGAAAAGGCAAGGTTATATTCAAAGCGAATCTGATGTTCAGGAGATGATGAATCAGCTTGAGAATTTTGTAAAAATGTTTCGTGAAGGGAAGTAATCCCCCCTCGAACAAAACTAATCAGTGAAATCAAAGATGGTTTCTCGGCCCCCTTTAATAACGGGGGCGCCACCGTTTTTGTTCTTTAGCTTTTAATTTTGGGTGTGGGGTATTACAAAACAAAAACCTTAAGAGTTTTTCGATGAAACAGGGAAATCCCTGAAAAAGCGCAATAGAAGCTTAATCTCTGGATAGTACAATCAATTCATTGAAATAAATTAACTATTAAATGAAACCAATAAAAAAATTTGATTTTGCACTTTTCCAACATAAATTTGAAATGAATAATTTGAGTCAGGAATATAGAGAATCGATCTCCTGTGGTTGGTTCAAACAAAGATCTTCAAAAAAGATTAGAAATTATATGGGTGTTTTAGAAGGTTTTTCAAAAAACACTATTGAAGAAAACCAAAACGAACAACAATAATCAACCAACGTTATGCTGAACTTGTTTCAGCATCATCCACTTTTAGATCCTGAGACAAGCTCAGTATGACGTTTTTCTCTTTAGCGAAGAATAATCCCCCCTCGAACATAATTAATCTGTAAAATCACAGATGGATTCTCGGCCCCCTTTATTAAAGGGGGCGCCAAGCTTTTGTTCTTTAGTTTTTAATGGTGGGTGTAGGGGATTAAAAACAAAAAACTCCAGAAGGCAGGATCTTGTATCTGCCGACTGGAGCTTAATTTTGTAGAGTTAACCTGGCTAGCTAATTATTTTTTAGCGGCTTTAGCTTTAACTCTTCTTTTGATTGAAGAGAGCGCTTTAGCCTTAACAGCTTTACCCAAAATAACCTTTTTAGCTTTAGCAGCCTTGGATTTAGCGGCTGGAGCTTTTTTGGTTACTTTCTTGGCAACTTTGGAAGCAGCTTTTTTAAGAGTAGAAAGAGCTTTAGCAGCAATACCTTTCTTAGCAACTGGCTTCTTAGCAACAGCTTTTTTAGGAGCAGCAGCTTTTTTGGTTGCAAGCTTTTTAGGAGCAGCAATTTTCTTAAGAGCAACTGACTTTTTAGGAGCAGCTACTTTTTTGATGATTTTTTTAGCAACTGGCTTCTTAGCAGCAGCTTTCTTTGGAGCAGCTTTCTTGGCTACGGTAGATTTAGCAGCTGGTTTAGCTTTAGATTTGGTTGTTTTTTTCACTTTCTTCTTCTTGGTCTGAGATGTTAGTTTGAAATTAGGAATGCTTTAGAACGGAAGACTCTTATTTAACTTTAAGTATTTGAGAAATTGTTTTTGCTCTTGGATTGTTAATACTGTTTTGATTGGTCTTAAGCAATTTTTCGAGGTAGTTCAAAAACTTAATCTTTGGAAACTCAAAGTTGAACTTAAATCTTTTATCCTTTCTTATAAGCGCTCCTTTTACAATTCGTATACCCTTTAATGCGAGAGATACCAAAATATACTCTGTATGCCCGAGAGAAAAAAATCGAATGGAAGTGAAATTAGCGAAACGTTTTTAGCTTATGAAGTTTCGCTTTCTCCTGTAATTCTCCCTCTGGTTCTTGGATTTGTGGGATACTATTTTTCTCATAAATTTAATTTCCCAGAAATTATGGGAATTTTGGGCGGTGGAATTTTAGGGGTAATCATTGGTGTAAAAAGATTGATTGATTTTCTAAAAAAGAAAAAATTCTTCGAGAATAAATAATTTAAAAAAATCTTTTTGGGCTTTTGCCTTCATAATTTGTTTTTAGCAAACAGAAGTTCCAGCGCTGATTTTGAGCGGATCATTTAAAATGAAGTCAATTGCAGGAAAAAATTTTTGGATAAATTGTAAATTTCTAAAGGTTTAAAAATTTTGGTGTTTAGATTTTTTGTTAAAGAGAAAAGCCTCACCCCCAACCCCTCTCCAGCTTGGAGAGGGGAGGAAGCGATAGCGGAAGGGTTGAGACCTTTCTCTGACGGTGTATTACTTCGGTTTGATTTTCTTGTCTTTTACTTTGTTTGTTGTTTTCTCTGTGTTGGCCTCCATTCATGCGCTTTTGCGAAGCCTGATACTTTCCAAAATAAAACACCACATGAAGTGGCAATCCCTAAAACGCGTTTGCATAAAATAAGATTTAAAACTTTAGAAATCGCCGAAAGACCGCAAGAATTACAGACTGGTTTAATGAATAGAAAATCGCTCTGTGACGAATGTGCAATGCTCTTTGTTTTTCCGGAGCCCGGTGTTTTCCCTTTTTGGATGAAAAATACTTTCATCCCGCTCGATATAACTTTTATTTCGGAAAATGGCAAAATTATCGATGTTTTTGAAAATGCGCAACCATTGAATGACGGCATCCAATACTGGCCACGAGCGAAGGCAAAATATGTGCTTGAGACCAAAGCCGGTTTTGCAAGACAAAATAATTTCTCGGAAGGTGACAAAATTAATTTAAAATATCTTTTAAAAAAAGGTATTACGGCTTATCAGTTTCCAGAAGAAGCAACTGCTAAATTTCCAAATGAAACTAATCAATAAAATTTTTTCATGAAATTGGCCCAAAAAATCGCTGAAATTAAAGAGCAAATTCACGTAAAGGTAAAAGTTGTTGCCGTAAGCAAATACGTTGATTCCTCGGTTATCCGGGAGGCTTATGCTTTGGGTTTGCGCGACTTTGGTGAAAGCCGGATTCAGGATGCCAAACAAAAAAAAGAGGAATTGCAAGATTTAAAAGATCTTAACTGGCATTTGGTTGGGCATTTACAAACCAATAAAGTTAAAGAGGCAATTAAGATTTTCGATTGGATTCATTCGGTAGACAGTTTGCGTTTAGCAAAGTTAATTAATGAAGAAACAAAAGTTTGTAAAAATGAAAAGGGATTTCATCCACCTAAGCTTCTTCTTCAGGTAAAGCTTGCTGACGATAGTTCACCCGCTTCATTTGGTAAATTTGGTTTTGCTGTCCCGGAGCTTTTGGAGGCTTTGCCAGAAATTAGTAAGCTTGAGAATCTTCAGATGAAGGGCTTAATGACAATACTGCCAAGGGGATTGCCTTCGGATGAGAATTTTAGGCTGTTTTCGGCTTTAGCTGATTTGCAAAAACAAATTCAAGAAAAAAATTTTTCTAATATTTCTTTGGATGAACTTTCGATGGGAATGTCTGGTGATTATCTTGAAGCTATTCGAGCGGGTTCAACCATGTTGCGGGTTGGGCGGTTTTTGTTCACCTGAGTATGTCGAATGAGTAAAAAGCAAAAACATCATTCTACTTTTGTAAAAGTTGCATAACCTTCTTCACTAGTAGCAACTTGATCTTCATTCTCTGTTTTCCATTTTGGATCTCGTCTATCCACGTCACTAGGAATGCCAGGAATATACATTGCTCCCGGAGAGCCAGCCACCAAAATTTCCTGTTCGGGAAGATAGCTGGTTCTTATGGATTGTTGAATGGAAGAGGGTAAAGCAAAGAATTTGGTCTTGAAAACCTTATCAAATTTTTGCTCTAAAAAAGCAGTTTCAAGTTTGTCAGTGAGACTGTCATCGTTAAAAAGCTTGATTGGATCGTAGATCTCCTCTAAAGAAGTTGCAGCAATTAAGTTCAGAGTTGGGTCTTGTGAAAAAATTTGCTGTTGCTTTATCTTTCTTTTTTTTCTTTTGGATTTGCGCTTTTCAACTTTTGATTGATTCTGGTTTTCTGCTTTGTTTTTTTGTAACCATTCTTGAGTTGCCGCCAGAGCAGACGGTTTTTCTTGCAGAACCAATATTAATTCTGGCGGCAGAAGCGGTGTAAAGAGCGCAATGGCCAAAATTAAACAGCTAAGTAAATTTAAGCCCAATCTGTGGCGCCCGGTTAAAAGCTTGTTGAGGAAGATGGCTCCCATCCAGACAATAGCAAAACTTAAAAGCGCCCATCCACTCAAATTATCCAAAGACATTCCCGACAACAACAAGTTGGATGGCAGAGCAAATAGAACAATGGTATTGCAAGGATGGATGGGGTTTGTCTCAAAATCAATTTTCCGTCCAACCAAAAAGAGAAACAGAGCAATCAATGAAAAAAGCGCCCAAGAATAAAAAATATCTAAATTCTGTGTCCAAAGCTCGGATTTCCAGCCGGTTAAGCCCAAAAAGCTGCCAGAAAAACCATGAGTTCTAAAACTAATAAATGTATCTAAGGCGATTAGAAGACTAAATACGAGTGCAATTTTAAAAAATGCTGCTTTATTTTTTACGCTAAAAAGAATTACAAAGCACGAAAGAGGAAAAGCCCAAAAAACCAAATTATGCGAAAGCGCTATGGAAAGTGCCAAACAGCTTCCAATCAATATAGCGGGGCGCCAACTCTCTTTGCGGACATAAGTCATAAACCGATAGATGGCACAAAACCCAAACATAAGTCCCAAAGAAGCGCCAGCAGATTTAAAAGAAAATTCTTGAATGAGTGGAAGAGAAAGCAAAATTAAAAAAGAGGCAAGAGATGCTAATGGTTTAATGTCTTCTTTCTTTTGAATTAAATAAAATATGCTAAGGCTTCCCAAAAGCCCAACCAGACTCAAAACTCGAGAGGTGCTAAAGATAAACGATATGTTTTCTGTATTGAAATTCTTTCCCAGAATTTTTATGCTGGCAATCAAAAGCTCTGTAAAAGCTGGACTGATGGCATAATTCCAAGTATTAGAGAAAGTTGTTGTTGGCGAATAAAGACTAAAAGCAAAGGTTGTATTCCAAGACTCTTGCAGTGAAGCTGCCAAAGGATAGGCAAGAACCTGAGAGAGAAAACCCAAATAATGCAATACCACCGATAAAAGAGCCAGGAGACTAACACCAATTAGGATGGTTATAGAGGATAATTTTTTTGAGTTATTATTAGACAATACTTTTTCGCTCCAGAAATGATTATTTGTTTTGTGTAACTCTCTCAAAGCCGCTTTCGGATGTGTTTTTATCGAGTATGACTAGGAGTTAAAGCTGCATTGTTAATAAGTTTTCTTTCGTCCAGACTTTAATTAAGCAATTATCACATAAGTTATTAATTCAATCATGTCTCTAAGTAGTCCTCAAAATAATTCACCTCTCATCACCGATTCGCCCCAAATTGCCTCTGAGTTTTTAATGAATGGTGAAGTTGTGGCTTTCCCGACTGAGACAGTCTTTGGCTTGGGTGCATTAATTAAATTTGAAGAAGCAGTAAAAAAAATATACAAGCTAAAAGGCAGACCTCAAGATAATCCACTGATTATCCATATTGCCGATTTGTCTCAGATTGAAGCTCTGGTTGAGGAAGTCCCGGAAGAAGCGCAAAAATTAATAAAAGCTTTTTGGCCGGGAGCTTTAACTTTAATTTTTAAGAAGAAGTCCTCCCTAAGCAACTCTTTGACATGTGGACTGAAAACCGTAGCTGTTAGGATGCCCTCTCACAGGCTTGCTAGAGAATTGATAAGACTTTGTGATTGTCCAGTTGCCGCTCCTTCTGCCAATCTGTCGGGCAAGCCAAGTGCTACTAAAACCGAACATGTTTTGCAGGATTTTGAGGGTAAAATTCCTTGTATTTTAAAAGGTGAAACCGTCTTTGGTCTTGAATCCACCGTTGTGGATTGTTCTTCTAAACCTTTTCGTATCCTGCGGCAGGGCTCTGTATCTGAAGAGGAAATCAAAAAAATTCTTTCGGGGGGATTTTTTTCTTCTAAAGAAAAGCAAGATGAAAAAGATTTTCCAAAAAGTCCCGGGATGAAGTACCGCCATTATTCACCGAAAGCGGAGATTGTTTTGTTCTCTAAGGATCAGGAATTGTTGAGTGTTCCGCCATTTAGCGCGCTTATTGGGATAAATGTTGGCTTAAGTGATTTTGAACACAAAAATTTAAAAACAAAATTTATTGCTAAAGATTTAGAGGATTATGCAAAAAATCTTTTTGCTTTTTTTCGAGAATGTGATCAGCGAGGAATTGCGACTATTCTCTGTGAATTGCCACCGGAAGAGGGAATTGGCAAGGCTTTGGTTGAAAGATTGAAAAAGGCTGCTAGCGATTAAAGCTTGTAAATTTCGAGCTTGTTTTGGAAAGACGTTAAATTGGCGATAGTTTCTTTGCCTCCTTTGAGAAATGAAGCTCCTGGGTCTTCGCTCTCGCAAAGCTCTGAAGAGCAACCTGTGCTCACGCACAAATTAAAAGTGGCGCCTCACTTTCGTTCTTTAGCTTTAAATGGCGGATGTAGGGGACTGTTTCCACCGAAGATTAAAACAAGCAAAAACGGGGAAAGAAGAATAAGAAAACATTAGCGAGAAAACCCTAACCTATGACGACTTTTCCTGGTTTCCCCTCCTATCCCGGTTATCCCGAGATGCCAAAGCTTCCGTCTTTTCCAGGCTCTCCAACGATGCCAAACACTCCCAATTTACCGGGAGCTTCGGGTCAACCTAATTCTTTAGCGGGTACTTTTTCGAATATGCTTTCTAAAGTTTCTGGAGAAATTAACGAGCCAAACCAAATGGCAAGAGACATGGTGAGTGGTAAAAGACCCTATGATTCCACCGAATTAATGATTTCAATGATGGAAGCTGAACACAAACTGAACGTTACCATCAGGACTATGAATGAGTTAGTTAAAGGCATTAAGCAACTTGAGAACTTACAGATTTAATTTGGCAGATTTAATTTTTGCAATTTACTTAACTTAAATTCTTTTTAACGACAAGCAAGACTGAATACGATTGACGCATTCGTAATATTTTATTAACATTTGGTGTTTGTTGTAAACTTTTGTATTAAATAATCAAATGAAAGTTCATTCTGAGTCTTGTAAATTTCACTCTCTAAGAGCCAGAAAAACTTTTCATAGTTCACAAAATTTAATTCCTAGAACAAAACAAGGAGCTGAACAAAATTTTCGAAGTCATGTTATCGGTGGTCTTGAAAGTTATAGGCCTTTTCTCAAAGACATCGGAGAAAGTGCTCATCCAGGGCTTGAATACATTCATGAAATATTT
Source organism: Candidatus Caenarcanales bacterium (assembly GCA_033761855.1). GTDB lineage: Bacteria > Cyanobacteriota > Vampirovibrionia > Caenarcaniphilales > Caenarcanaceae > JANRMG01. The sequence continues at coordinate 20,064 of JANRMG010000023.1, read as the reverse complement.
CCTCAACTGGAAGAAAATTTAAGACTTCAAATACAAGGTGATAAAGTACAAGTTGGAATATCTCCAATAGAAGCTTTTGATAGCTTTGTTGAAGCAGCTCTGTCTACAGGTCATTTCAAAGATAGACAAGATGTTTACAGACTGCTTTTGCAATATAGCGATCGCTATATTATTTTATTTGAAGCACTTAAATACGCACATTTTGGAAAAACTCGTCCAAGGACTGGACAAGAAATTATTCAAGATCTTTTCAATCAAGAAGGTTTAACTTCAGCAATGAGGCAGCTTTGCGAGACGGATCCTTCAATAAAAGCTGGGTTAGAAATAACTTTTACTTCTCATCCAACTTTTACTTGGACTAAACAAAACTGGACAGCAAGAAACGTTCTTATTAAAGCTCTACAAAGAGGTGATGAAGAGGAAATAATCAGCCATATACAGCAAGTTTCATTAACAAGAGCCAGATATTCCGAAAGACAAAAGCCTTTGGAAGAAGCTCAAAATTTCTTGGAGCTTGTAGGCAGAGATCTATACCATGCATTAACTGAGAATCAAGTTGAAATTTATAAGCTGTACGATCCTACAAGAATTAAATTATGTAAACCGTTATTCCATATTGGAGGATGGGAGGCATTTGATAGAGATGGAAATCCTTTTGTAACACCACAAGTTTCAGAAGAATATGCTTTGCGTAAGAGTGTTTTTATTCTTAAAGTATTATCTGAAGAGTCTGCACAGTTAACAAAATATTTTACTTTTAATATTCAAGGCCTTCCAGAACTGCTAGCAAGAATTCAATCTAAACTGCAAAAAACTTTAAAGGTCAAAGAGGCTAAGCTTCAAGAATTTCAAGGGGCCTTGAATGTCTCATCTGATGATATCGAACCTCATGCTTCACTAGAAGAATTCAAAGAAGATCTTCTGGCTTTAAGACAAATTTCTTTAAATGCAAATAAGGCGCACTTAACTAAAGTAGACAAGCTTATAGCCGGAGTGGATATCTTTGGCTTTCACCTCTCAGAAGGTAAAGTTAGGCAAAACACCGGCAGACATACTAAAGCCTTAAATGAACTTATTATACTGGAAAATGGAACCTATTCTGAGCTATCTCCTGATGAAAAGATTGATCTAATCAATAAGTTATTAGATTCTGATTTCCCAAATGTTCCTGAAACAATACAAACTTCAGGACTGAGTGGCAGTACAGAAGAAGTAATTGAGACCCTGAAGATGATAAACACGGTTCAAGAAGAACATGGAGCAAAAGCTTGTCAGACATATATTATGAGTAACACTTATCATGGAAAACTCAATACTCGTGAACTTCTTCTACTTTGGAAAATTGCTAATCCAACAAAGACTTTTGAGGAATTCAATCTCGATATTGTTCCTTTAATTGAAACACCAGACGATATAGAAGAACCCTTTATTAGCGCAATTGCAGAAGGAATAGCGGATCCAAACGATGAATTAACAATAAAGATAGCTACGATTAGAAAGAAATTTGAATGGATGTTAGGGTTCTCTGATACGGGCGTCCGAATGGGTAGTCAGCCTGCTGGCTGGGAAATTTATAAAGCTGCTTACAGAATTGAAGAAGCTGTTAATAAATTTAGAACACAAATTAATAAGTTAAAAAAGGCTACTGTGAATCGAATTGCAGAAAGCTTTAATATTATTTGCCAATTTTTCCTTGGAGGAGGCTATGCAACGGCAAGAGGCGGCAGGCGTATTGAAGATACCCATGAGTCGATTCAAGCAGAAACTGGCAGTTTTCTCCTTCACTTAACAGTTCAGGGAGATGGAGTGTATAGGGACTATGGTCTCAAAGAGACTGGACAATATTATTCCGCAAAATTGCTTGAAGCCTTGGTTAAGGGGATTGCTGGAAGGGGTAGCATGGCCAGAATCAGTGGCAATAAGTTTGAAGTAATTGATAAATATATGGAAGGAATCAAAACAAAGTTCAAGCAACTTTACAAAAATCCTCTTTTCGCTGAGTTTTACAGAGAAGCAACTCCTTCTAGATTTACTCACAATTATGGAAGCCGTCCTCCTAAGCATACTTCCCGAGAAGACAGTGGAATGGAAGCTATTAGAGCAATTCCTTCGGTTGAAAACTTTGCAAGGGTTTTACAGCAAATCTATATATGGTATGGAAGTGGCACTTCGCTCAACGAATTGAATCATGAACAATTTGAGCTTTTAAAGCAAATTTATGAAGAGGGTAACTCAACACAATTAAATAATTATTTAGGCAATTTACTTTATGGTTTGCAATATACGGAAATGTTTGTAACCTCTCACTTAATGGATGATCCTAAATTTTCTCCTCTTTGGCAAGAACTAAAAAGTGAATTCGAACTTGCAACGCGTAAAGTAAGAGAATTGACCGGAATAACTGAACCAAAGCCTCTTTTAGATGGATTAGATTTGCTTGAGCTTCAAATAAGAAACAAGGCCAGAATTCCAACTGCTGTGTTAACTCAAAGTCTCATAAAGCAAATTAAAACTCTTAATCCAGAAGATCCTTTGTTCAAGGAATGGTCAGACTTAGGCTCTAAAAGCCACACAACTGGATCGCTAGCTCAGGGTAGATCATAACAACCTACTGCCCAACCTGTCCCGCAGGAACGGTAGTTACCAAACTCAACTTGCCTAACTGTGCTTTATTAATGGCATCTAATACCGCAACAACTCTGCCGTAATCAACTTTATTGTCAGCTTTAAGCTTTACAAGTGGCTTTTCAGCGCCAGCAGAAGCTACCTCTCCTTCGGGTGCTGCCGCTTGAGGATTGGCTCCTCCGGTAATTGAATCAGCAGTTTTCTTAAGAGTTTCATAAACCTTGGATTGGACTTGCTCCACCGGAACATCTGCTTCGGCCACCACTTGTCCGTCTATAGCGATGGTTCCATCTTTGGTTACTTCTATCAAAATCGATTTAAGCTTTGATACATCGGTGCTCTTGGCGCTTTCAGCCGCTGGAGGATCAACCTTTAAAGCAGCTTTATTGTCGAGCAAAGGAGCAATCAAAAACATAATAACCAGCAAAACCAAGAATACATCCGTCAACGGAGTAATGTTTATCTCGTTGAATGTTTGTCTTCCTTTTCCGCCACCTGATAATGCCATTTGATCTCCTGAAATTTAAAGTATAGGTAAAGTGTTTAAGTGATTTCTAGTAATATTCTGGTGAATTAAACTGGCTTCCACCCTCTTGCTGAGGGTTAGGAACAACTCTCGCTTGAGGTCTAACATAAGACTGCTTGATATTAGGTTGAGGATTATTCTGCTGAGGAGCTGTGGATGCATAATATTGAGCCGAAGAGGGATTCCCTGTTGCCAAAGCTTCTTGGCTTGTAGAATAAGTTGCCTGTGAATTAATAAAGTCGAGAATAGTAAGTTTGATTACTTGGAAGTCATTTTCAAAGCTTCTAACCATACTGTTGAACCAGTTGTTTAAAATTACTGCAAAAATTGCCACAATCAAACCAAAACCAGTTGCAATCAAGGCTTTGGCTACGCCAATTACCACTGCTTGGCTCTGTCCGCCGCTTTCCCCAAGAATTTTAAGAGTAACAATAACTCCTACTACTGTTCCAAAGAGACCTAAAAAAGGTGCTGTAGCCCCAATGGTTGCCAGTGCTGGAAGTCGCTTCTCAAGGTCACGTACATATAAACTTGCAGAAATGTCAAATGCACTAGAGAAATTTTTTGTATGATGCTTCATAAGCCTGAGGCCTTCTTCGGTCATCAAACCAATTAAGCCGCCAACCTGCTTAGAAAGATTTATTGCATTATCAATATTTCCCTGTTCCAGATCAATCTGAATTCTGCGGATAAAGCTCCCCAAATCTCTTTGGTTGCGGGAATAATAGATTGCTCTATCAATAGCAACTGCAAGCGTAATAATTCCGCAAAAAGCAATTGGAATTGAAGCGAACCAGTCCTGTACGAAGAATTCAATAAAGTAGGTTAACAAAACATTGTTCTGTGATTCTGGCATATTGGCACCTTAAAGCAAAATGTGAGGAAATTTTAAAAACTTTGGAAAAAAGAACTATAAGAAAATTCGTTAAGTGTCAAAATTCGTAAATGTCTGAAATTTTCACTTGTGTAATGAATTTTAAATGATTATAAACCACTGGCTCAAAGTTACTTCATTTTCTAGAATTCTAATCAGGAAATTACAAATTCATAAATAAAGCTAACCGCAATTAATTTATCTAATTAATTAATTTCAGACTAGAATTACTTTCTCTCTCGCCTCGATTAATGAAAATAGTTATAAAAATAGGCACCAGCTCAATTACAGGAGATGATCCTTTAGGAATCAATTCTAGACTTGTTGAACAAATAGTGGATGTAATTGGTGAACTCAAAAAAAGAGGACATCAAATTGTCTTATTTAGCTCGGGAGCGGTTGGTTTGGGCTGCAAACAGTTGGGATTCAAAGAAAAACCCAAGAGCATAGTTACCAAACAAGCGGCCGCTTCAGTTGGGCAAAATCTTTTAACGAATGTTTATCAAGATTACTTTGAAAAATACAATCAGGTGATTGGCCAAGTTTTGCTTACCAAAGGAGGAATGCAGGACAAAGAGAGATATCTAAATGCTCGTTTAACCCTTCGCGAGCTTCTGAAATTGGGCGTTGTTCCAATCATAAATGAAAATGATGCTGTGGCTGATGAAGAGCTCAAGTTCGGTGATAATGATAGTTTGTCGGCTGTGGTTTCTGAACTTGTGGCAGCAGAACATTTGTTTATTCTTACCGACATTGAAGGACTCTTCACCGAGGACCCAAGGGTAAACCCAAACGCTAAATTAATTGAGATTGTTGAAGAAGTCGATTTTGAAATCGAAGCTAAAGCCAGCAGTTCAGGATCTAAATGGGGAACCGGAGGCATGGCCTCAAAGATTCAAGCCGCCAAAATGGCCACTTCCTTCGGAACAACGGTGCATGTAATGTCCGGGCAAAAGCCGACTATGATATTAGATATTTTAGATGGCAAAAATTGCGGAACAACTTTTCTCCCTCGCAGCAACCCGATTGATGCCCGAAAAGCCTGGATTGCTTTTGGAGCACCCCCCAAAGGAAAAGTCTTCATCGATGAAGGAGCCCTAAAAGCTCTAAGAAAAGGTAAAAGTCTTTTGCCTGTTGGAATAAAAAGAGTGACAGGCAAATTTGGAAGAGGTGCTGCAATCGAAATTGTATTTGAAGGTGAAGGTCAAATCCACGTTGTAGCGGTTGGAATAACCAAATACCGCAATGAGGATATTAAAAAAATAAAAGGCCATCTCTCGGACGAAATTGAATCCATCCTCGGCTACTCCTATGGAAGCAGCGCAATTCACAGAGATGACCTTGTTGTCTTAGCTTCTTTCGAAGGCGCTTAAGACTTTATCTACTCAAAACTAACCATAAGTGTAGTCAACACCCTCTACTGCAGGATGTGGTGTACCGCCCAGAATTGGATGTCCAGAAGCGTCAACCGGCAATGGAGTACATAAACCTTGCTGATGAGCTTGCTGAAGAGTCATATTGTATCCAGTAGCATTTGCGAATTGATCATCCGAGAAGTAGAGGTTTTGTCCACCCTGGTTGTAATAAATGATGCGGGTATCAGACATAAGCTTGTAGCCAACTTCTAAACCTTCATCATTTATACAAGGGTAACCTTCTGGAGCGTAAGGTGGAGGTAGTGGAGGAGTTGGAGGTACCGCAGGTGGGGGCGCCACTGGAGGTGGAGCAATTGGAGGGGGTGATGGAGGTGGATTATAAGGAGGAGGCGCGGGTGTTGGGTTAACAGGTGGAGGGTTTGGTCTTGGTGGTGGTGATTTCACTTCAATAATCCCTGCGCTTGCAACTTTTAATTCCATAAACTGTTGCTGTTGATTAATAACTGTTGCAGTTTCCTGAAGGCTTATACCAGTCCCAGAAAAGAAATTACTTTGATTTCCTGCAGCATGTTGACCTGCATTAAAAGTATCTGGTGTTGAAGCTCTACTTAATAAACTATTTGCAGCATTTGCAGCATTAAAGGGGCCTTCACCTTGAGCAATATCCCCCCCTTTTATGTAACTATTTTTAATTCCCTGTTGTTGTTGGGAATTATTTCTTGCATCTGCTTGTAGATTAACTTTACTATTGCCAGAATTTAAGTTTCCGCCTTGGCTATTGATGAACATTTATTGTCCCTTTCTTCCTAAAAAACTTTATTCAAGGAAATCACTGCTTTTAATTTTCATTTGCCTAAAGCTAATACTTAATAAACGGGATCGTGGGGAGAAAACCCAATTGCTGCTCGTTTTCACTATTTTATTTAGAGCGTTTTAAGCTTTTTAATGGTTCTTGACTGGTTTTTTAAATACAAAAGATTTAAATTATTGCTAATGAATACTTTCTCTCCTCTAATCCTCTACGATTTGGCCTTACCTTCCAAAAACCTAATTGGTGTTGACGAGGTTGGAAGAGGTTGTTTAGCTGGCCCCGTTTACGCTGGAGCTGTATATTTTAGTAATTTAAAAGCGCTAAGTGATCCCTGGACAGAGGAAATCAACGACTCCAAAAAGTTAACCCCTCGCAAGCGTGAAGAGCTTTGTAAATTAATTAAGCTAAACTCTTTTTACTCCCTGGGACAAGCTTCGGTGAAAGAAATAGAACAAGTTGGGATTTTGAATGCAACTTTACTTGCCATGCACAGAGCCATTGAAGAAATTACAAAAAAAGAAAATAAAAAAGAATTTCTTGTCTTAGTCGATGGAATCAGCAAAATAAAGACGCTTAAACATAAACAAATTACCATCAAAAAGGGAGATGCAAGCTCTTTCCATATTGCGGCTGCCTCTATAATTGCTAAAACTGCCAGAGACAAATTTATGGCTGACCTCGCAGAAGAGTTTAAGGAGTACAAGCCTTATAATTGGCATTCAAATGCTGGATATGGAACTAAGGTTCATGTTCAAGCAATTCTCAAGCATGGCCCAACCGAAATGCACAGAGCAAAGTTTCTAAGAAAAATACAAGCCTCATCGCTTCAGCAAAAGCTTTTACCTAATAAAAAAATAAGAGTTGAAAAATAAAAGGCAAAAATAAAATTGGCTAAGCTGCAAAAACCTAAAATCCTCATCCTTGTAGGAGCAACTGCCACTGGCAAAAGCTCTTTGTCTTTAGTCCTTGCGGAAACATTGGCGGCCGAGATTGTTTCCTCTGATTCAAGGCTGATATACAAAATGATGGATATTGGAACCGCAAAGCCAACGATTGAAGAAAGACTAAAGATTCCTCACCACATGATAGATTTGGTAGAGGCGAACCAAAAGTTCTCGCTTATAAATTTTATAGAAAAAGCTACTCCTTTAATTCTTGATATTAGTACCAGAGGCAAGCTTCCAATAATCGTAGGAGGCACGGGCTTTTATCTTAAAGGATTGGTTGGAGATCTTGAAATTAACGAGTTTGAAACAGATCTCTCATTCAGGGAAACTTTACAGAAAAAATCTACTGAAGAACTCTACCAAGAACTCAAGTCAATAGATTTAAAAGGCAAATGGAAGATGCATCCAAATGATCGCTACCGAATCATAAGAGCGCTTGAAATAGAATCTTCTCCCAAAAAAGAAACTAATCAATATCTTGCAAATCAAGCTCTAAAAGATAACTTTGAATTGGTTTGGATTGGCTTGCAGTATGAATCTCGTGAAAAACTAAGACAAAATATCACTGAAAGAACTCATCAAATGGTAGATAATGGACTAATCGAAGAAACAGAAGCACTTCTAAATGAATATGGAGAACTTGAACTGTTTAATAAAACAATTGGATACAAGGAATCCATCGAGTATTTAAAAGGAAATATTAAAAGCAAAACAGATCTCAGCGAACTAATTTCAATTGCAACGCGACAATATGCGAAGAGACAAGATACTTGGTTTAGAGCGAATAGCAAAATTCAATGGCTAAACGCAGAGAGCAAAAAGGAAGAACAACTTTATTTGATCAACAAATCGTTTGAACTCTAATTTCAAGTCTAAAGATGAGATACAAATTAACTAATTCCTAAAACCAAGCCCCAGAGTCATCAGCGAGGTACAGGTTATTCCCTAAAAGTCCAAATCTTGTTACTCACCATATTTCCTTTGGTAAATTACACTAGGACATGTATTTAACAACCTAAAATAAATGCAACTTCATCAAAGTCTTTTATTAGATAACTTCCAAGTTGTAAACGGTAGATATCGTATTATCCGCCTCCTGTCGCGCGGAGGAGAGGGTTATATTTACCTAGTCCAGGATTCTTTAAATAACAACCAAATCTGTGTTATGAAGCAGATGTATTTAGGACCTGATGAGCTTTATGGAATTGAAAAGGATTATCAACTCTTCGGTGGCCTTTACCACCCCAATATTGTGCAGGTTCTGGATTACTTTTGGGACAACGGTGTTTTCTTTGTAATAATGAATTATATTGCGGGCGAGAATATGAAAGACTTCATCCGCAAACAGACAAAACCAATTGATGAGATTAAAGTCCTAACCTGGGGTCTCAAGCTCGCCCATGTTTTGAGATTTTTACATGACAGACCCAGTCCAATTTTTCATGCTGATATTGCACCAGATAATATTGTAATAACTCCAAATCAAGAATTAGTACTAATTGACTTTGGTATTGCCAGAGCCGGTTTTGAAGCAGTAGGTTTAAGAGAAAACTATTCCGCACCAGAGCAAATGAATGGAATTTTGGATGCTAGCTGCGATGTATACAGCCTTGGCGCAACCATGTACAAAATGCTAACCCTAAAGGATCAACCTTCACCGGCAGCCGATCCTCGTTTAGACAACCCTAGCGTAAGCCCCAGAACAGCAGATTTGATCAAGAAAGCCACTGCAAAGAATAAATATGGTTTCATGGGATTGGTTAAACAACGCTATCTAACAATGGATGAACTGATAGAAGGTATTCACAGATGCTTTGTAGGGCAAAAAGCTTAAAACTTCTTAAATTAAAGACACAATTCTTTCAAAAAGTCGATTCATCTTTACCTTAGCTTTAGAAGAGTTTTCTAATACTTCTTTATGAGTTGGTTTACTGTCATCATTCCAGATGTTTGTAATCACCGAGACTGCCGCTACGTTTAAAGACTTTTCGAGAGCAAATTTGGCTTCCAAATAAGTGGACATTCCAACGGCCGAACAGTCTTGGTATTTAAAAAGACTAATTTCAGACAACGTTTCATAATTGGGTCCCAGAACGGCAGCATAGGCTCCCGTTTTTAAAGAAGAGTCTATGAGAATTTCTTGAGTGAGTTTAGTGTCCAGCTTTAGTGAAGATTTTTCTAAACAATCTAAAAGGCCTCTTGGATTATTTAACTTGCCGTCGTTTTGATAATCTTTGATTGCCTCAATAATCATCAAGTCAGCTACTTTAAGCTCCGACTGAATTCCTCCGGCCGAGTTTGTGAGCAAGATATTTTTACAACCCAAAGAGTGAATAATTTTTACCGGAAGCTGAACCTCTTCGCATCCCAAGCCTTCATAAAGATGGTAACGCCCAGAAAAGATAAGAATCTTTTTGCCGGAGGCAGTTTTTCCAAAAACCAATTTACCCTTGTGGCCTTTTACCGAGGTTTGTGGCATGCCTGGCAGATCCTGATAGCTAATCGATTGAGCAGAACTTAGAGGCAAATCAAAACTAATTCCAGAACCCAAAATGATTGCCAAATCAGGCTTTTGAGAGGACAAAAAATCTTTCAAAAAGGAAAGTAATTTATCAAATTCCTTGGAATTCAATGCTTTTGCCTCAAGATTTTGGAGTGTTATGTTCAAAGACAAAATCGTAATTTAACAAGTCCAGTTCAACCATCAGAGGCAATGTCTCAAAACATTTGTAGGCAAGATCAAGCCTTTCTTCTCTTTCAAGCATAGTTATCAAGATGTTCTTCAGTTCATTTAAGAAAAGAACATCATTAGATGCATATTCGATCTGCTCATCACTAAGTTTATCTCGCCCCCAATCACTCGATTGTTGGTTCTTGTTTAAATCGACTCCAATGAATTCACGGGCCAACTCACGAAGACCATGTCTTTCTGTATAGGTTCTGGCGAGCTTGCTGGCAACTTTTGTACAAAAAACTGGCTGAACAAGAATACCAAGTTGAAATCTCAAGAAAGCCAGGTCCGCACGAGCAAAGTGAAATATTTTGGTGATTTTATCGGATTCTAAAAGTTGTTTTAAATTTGGAGCTTCTTGTTGCTCTGGAGCGATTTGTACCAAAGAAACATTGCCAGCTTCATCACACATTTGAACTAGGCAAAGTCTGTCTCTTGGAGGCTTGAGACCCATCATCTCGCAATCAACAGCAAGATAGGCTCCCGAGGTAAGGTGTTGATTCAATCTTTCGGGAGTTAAATCTTTTTTGAAAATAACTGCTCTATGCGCTTTTGTACTCATGAAATCAATCTAGATAAAAAACAGTTACGATTTTGTGATTAATTTTGGCATATTCAACCGCTTTGGCAAGAGTATTGCTGTCGTGGTAGAGGAAGCAAATCAACTGGTGGGCCGCATCAACGATTTCGTTATAACAAATGCGGCTGGCTTCAGCGAATTCCATTTCTACTCGATCTTGATGCTCTATTACAACTCTTATATTCTTTAGCTTTTCTTGAACTTCGAGAGGCTGCTGTTTGAGAGTCTGAGGAAGGATAATCTCAAGCTTAGAGGGATCGCCTTGAAGAGCGCCTTCAATGGCGGCAAAATTGACGCCGCTAGCACCGCCGCTGGTAATAACAGTATTGCCAGCCTGAACCAGAGCCAAGGATATGACTTCTACAATCTTTTGGTGAGTAATGGAAATATTTCTTGTGCCAATTATGGACACACGCTTTGAGCTGGATTGAATCATTCTAAGTTCACTCGCCAATTCATCAAGCGAGAGAGAGGTATCAGTTTCTCCAGAAATTAAATGATTAGTCACTTCTATCTACTCTTTTTATTTACTCTTTGTTATTTACTTTTCGACAATTATGACGCCAATTTAAGTGACAATGGCGCCCAACATTTGACGATGATAAATACTAACATACATAGTTATACATAAATCTGGAATTTTATTTTTGAAATGAAAAAATTTCTGCTTCTTCTTAGACAAGTAATAATCGGTTAATTAAGATAATCAAGGCTGTGAGAAAGCTCCTCTTAAATCTCCTTGTGATTTAAAAATGCTTGCCAAGTTGTTCAATTGAACATAATTCAACCATAAAGCTAGAGAGGTTGAATTTTCATCTTTATCCTCCTTAAAAACACAACCCGAGAAAAACCAGTCTAGGAGCAACTCATAAGGTTGTTTCTCATCACTCAATACAAATTCTTCTTCACCATTTTTATTAATCACACTGGTTGTGTCTCTACTGGCTTGGCAACGTAAGACTAGTTGTGTTCCATCATCAAAATGCAGAGTAATACCTTTGTTGTCCTCTTCAGCAAGCTTATCTGCAAGCAATTGGAATTTAACGGCTTGATTCCTCCATGTAAAAGAGCCTTGCAAGCAAGCTTTAGCTTCTCCATTCTCAAAATCACCTTTTTGAATCGATTGTCCATGACGATCCCAAAGCTGCATATTTTGCGAGGTTAATCCGTTCAGTCCTAGAGCACAACATATTGCATTCATTGGATGTATCAATGTGTCGGTCAGAACACCATTTGGATATTTAAAGATTTCTTCAGCTCTAGAAAAGTCTCCACCCATAAAAGACAGGGGGTATCTTAAGTTAGTGCTTGAATCCAAATAACTCTTCTCGACAAGGTTCCCTTCTATTCTTGTTAACCTTTTTGTATGCAAAGTGCCTACTATGAAACGCTCTTGTTGTTCATCTGACGAGATTAAACCAGTTGGCCTTATGCTTTCTAACCCCAGCAGGTAGCTTATTCCTCTTACTCTGGGGTACCAATGATCGGCAAAAAAACAATTATTTAAAGCCCCTTTCTCGGAAAGTTGTAAAAGGCGCATTCTTTCTTGTTCGTTTAAGCCTATTGGTTTTTCGCATAATATCTTTGCTGGTGCTTTTGATTCGGCTACCATTGATAGCTGTTCTGCATGGTATCGAGAGGGGCTTAAAATAAGCAGATAATCATTTAAGGATAAAGCCTTTATTAGTTCCTCCTGTGTTCTTGCCCTGTTAATATCATTTGTCCGCGAGGCTTTTAAGAAAGCCTCGTCTGATGGCTCATATACTGTTACTGCTGAATTGGGATATCTTTTCTTTATATAAGGAAGATACTGCCCTAGTGCTATATCCCCTACTCCCAGGCAGAAAAAATTTATGACCATGAGAATCTATTGATTTTATTTATGACTGTCATAATAATCGCTTATCATTTGCTTGTTCAAAAATTTCATTTTGTCTTTAGTATTATTTCATCAATAGACGTTTCCCCCTTCCAGTTAGGCATTTGGATTCTGCACAAAAATTTCTACTCGCCATTGATCAAGGAACTACAAGCTGCCGCTCTATCATTTTTGACCTCGATGGAAGAGTAAAGCACATTGCTCAAAAGAAGCTTGGCCAGAGCTATCCACAGCCACAGTGGGTTGAGCAGGATTTAGAGCTTTTATGGCAAACGCAGTTGTCCACCATTAAAGACTGCCTTAAATACTTTACCCCGCAAGAAATAGCAAGCATTGGAATTACCAATCAGAGAGAGACAATTGGCCTCTGGGACAAAAATGGCAAAGCCCTCAAACCAGCTATTAGTTGGCAATGCCAAAGAACAAAGGACACAATTCAGGAATTTGAGAAACACCAAAATTTCAGCCGCGAGATCACAGGACTGCCCATTAATCCATATTTTTCAGCCACAAAATTACAATGGCTGCTAAAGAACTCACCGGAATTTGCTCAAATGATAAAAACTGGTGAAGTCTTGGCAGGAACGGTTGACACTTGGCTTTTATACAAGCTCACCAAAGGTAAAAGCTTTTTGACTGATTATTCCAATGCTTCTCGGACTTTATTGTTTGATATTAATGAACTTGAGTGGTCGGAAAAAATGTGCCGAATTTTCGATATACCAATGATTTTACTGCCGAAGGCTCTTCCCTCCCAGCATGAGTTCGGCTTGAGTGACAAAGAATTTACTGGAGTGGAAATTCCAATTAGAGCCATGGTTGGAGACCAGCAGGCCGCTTTGTATGGTCATGCTTGTTTGGATAAAGGCTTAGCTGAGCTCACTTGTGGAACCGGAGGCTTTTTGTTGTTAAATACAGGCCATGAGCCCGCCAAAACAGAGGGCTTATTAACAAGCATAGCCTGGGAGAATAAAGAACAAAAACCAGTTTACATGCAAGAAGCTTCGATTTTGACTATGGGATCCATGGTTGAATGGCTGCAAAGAATCAATGTTATTCCCAAAGACCCAACAGCCATTGACTCTTTAATTGGTGAAGCCTCCAATTCAAGCACTCTTTCGGTTATGCCATCCCTAACAGGTTTTGGATCGCCCGACTGGACAAGAAACGAAAAGGCTTCGATATTGGGTCTAACGGCTGAAGTAACAGGCGCCGACATTCTAAAAGCTACTATTGACGGCTTTGCTTTCCGAATTAAGCAAGTGATAGAACGTTTGGACGAACTAAAAGAGTTAAAAATTGGTGGAGGCTTGTCTCGAAGCGATTATTTCTGCCAAACCCTCGCTAATCTTTTGCGGATTAATGTTCACAGGGCAGCCAATGTAGAAGCAACCGCTTGGGGCGCCGCTTCTTTATCTCATCATGAATTCCAGAAAGAAAACTTAATTAAACTCTGGCAGAAAGACCGTTCTTTTTCACCTCTGACGAATAAACAGATTTTCGCCGACTGGGAGAGGTGGAAGAGTATTTTTGAAAGGTAAAATTTCTGAAAATTGATTTAGCTATTTCTTAATTAAGTGAATATCTGACCTTAAATTTTAGGGATTACACTGCATTAGTATCGTTAATATCTGCTTCTCAAATGACAATCCAGCGCTCAAGCATAAACTCATTAGCGACCAACTCGTCAAATGGTAGCGTGGCAACAAAGGCTTTTGTAATTAGAGAGGTAGCCAGATTAAGAACCCGAAAACAAGATGAATGGCAAAAATTTGAAGAAGAATTAATCGGACAGGATTCAAGCTTAGTTGAGCTTGCAAAAGGTTCTCGTGACACCGTCGTGGAAAGTATCCATGATTCATTCAATTTTTCTAATTTATCCAACAATCCACTATTAAATCCCGTCAATAGACTTCAGAGACTCCAGGGAATTGGGAGACATTTGACACCCACGAGTTCTTCAATGCGTTTAATCGAAGAAGAAATTTATCCTGCATTTTTTCAACGACTGGATGAAGTTGACCAGGCCATTGATGAAGGCGCCCCACCTCAAGAAGTATTAAAATACCTTCAAAATCTTGAGACAAGCTTAGATTCAACACTAGCACAAGCCTTTAATGCAACAGGAGATGAACTTATTGGGCTGAGAAACACAATTGGTGGATGTTTAATAATGATACCGGTTTCGATTGTGACTTTTGGTACAGCTACGGCGGTCTCAGCGGGCACCTTTACTTTAACCTCAGGAACGGCAGCAACAACTTTATTTGGAACAGGAACTAATGCAATTATTGCTCATACTGCATTAGGAAGCGGCTCGGCTTTTCTAACCGGACAAGTAGTAAGAACAGCCTCTGGAGATGAGTTAGCTTTAACCAATGCCCTATCTCAGGCAAGTTCAACTGGAAACTGGAATCAATTTTGGGAAGCACTTAAGGCTTCGGGGATCGATATATGGAGAGGAGCTTCTAATGTTGGATTGAGCAAAATTAGTACTGTCCTTTTTAAACCTTTGTTTAATTTCTTTGTCGGGAAGGGTTTGTCTCATTCTCTTGCAACAATGGCAAGCTCAACTGGAATTGCCTTTTTAACTACTGGAAGCACAGGAACGCTTGAAACCTGGGTTAAGTATATAAGCATTTTGTCCGATCCAAGACTAGGTGAGGAAGAAAAACTACAAAAAATAAACGAAGTCAGGTCTCAATTGTTAGGAACCTTAGCTTTTAGCCTTATTTTAAGCATAGGTATTAGTGGAGGGAAAATTGCTTTTAATAATTTCTTTAGCTCTAGCAGCTTAGCAACAATTCCCTCAGCCAGCTCAAGCTCGGATCCAAAACAATTATTGAACACTAAAGACTCCAATATGGTCAGGCAATGGGCTCGAAATTTACTAAGAATAGTCCATCCAGATGCTCAAGTTGGAGCTGGCGCTGATGATTTATTCAACAACGCAAATCGGCCTGAAGTCAGGGCTTTAACCGAAATCATGAACAAAGCGCGAGACGGACAACTTACTGCGCAAGACTTAGAAACAGTTAAGCAACAAATGGGGTTATTGTTAGCAAGCAAAATCCAAAGTGGCGCCAATGCTGATGAAATTAGCAAACTAATCAACATGAGTGGTCTTAACCAAATAATTCCATCTGATAAAATGGATGAGCTTTTGAGTTTGACAAGTAAAAAATTAGATTTGACTAAGATAAATTCAATTTTTGGTATTCGTTTTACTTCTTCTGGAACAATTCCGGTAGATTCAACTCATCCAACAAATGTGAACTCTCATGCCCCGTCATCAACAACTGTTACAACTCCAACAAATGTACCTCGACCAGTTCCTACATCTGAACCAATTACATCGAAACTTAGTGAATTGGAATTGGCTCAATGGAACAAACTCTCCACCCAACAACAGCAACTAGCTCAAATTCTTTTTAACAATGGAATGGCTCCTACTCAAGCGTTAAGAAGCGCCTCAAATCAAACTTCCATTCAAGTTCCTGTTGCGGCTAGTCATACAGGAGAAATCACAAGTATAAACACTCGCGGACAACAAATTTATGCTTCGGCCAATCCTGCTGAGCTTTCTGGACAAGAGTTATTAGAATTCGTAATTGAACAATATGCCACCCGCTGTGATGATGCGATGAAACGTCTAAGTGAGAATGGGCAACATCTTGATTATTTGGCCCGTGATGAAGTTAATAGATTCAAGACAGATTCGTCAGGCATTTATTTCAGAAAACAATTTCTTAGCAAAGATCCAGCAGAAAGTGATCCACTTATAAAAGGTATTCTGACATCAGTCTGATGTCAGAATACCTTTTAATAGCACTTTTCTCCGAGAATGGTTATTGTCTGAACTGGGTGCTCACCAATGCTATGGCGGAATTAAAAGAGCCAGTGACAACGCAATTTCTATACTCAGGGAAATTGTCGATTATCTAGAGAGACATCCAGACTTCTTGCTGCCTTCCAACTTTAGTTCTGCAATTTTTTACTATGCACAAGGGACAGACCTTGAAAGGGAAATTACTAATGCAATTTTAAAAGCTTCTCAACCTTCAACTTCTTTTAATCCTGAAAACGGAGAGGTTACCCAATTCGCTATAAAATACCTTCGAGAAAAGAAAATCCCCTTTTATACAATGCCTGAAGAAGACAAATTTGTAATAACTCAAGTCTTAAGGCTACTCTTGGCATCAAGAGAACTTCAATCTATACAAAAAACTACATATACAGCTTTTTCTAAATCTCTACAAGGCGAAGATGATTTGACTCAATGGACGAGGGATACAGAAGAATTAATAGTGCAACATGCTATCAAAAATTTAATGGGATCCAGATATTCGGATTCTGAAATCCAAAGGGATTTTCCTGCAGAAACAGCTCTTAAAAATGCCGGTATTTCTGTCTCTTTTAATACCCAGACAAATACCTATGATTTTACAATCACTAAGCCAGAGAGCTTAACTGTTAAGTGGCTAAAGTCTGGTGGCACTGATCTAGAATTGGCAAAGCAAATAATACAATCTGAAGATCGTAAAATCGATCCAAGGATAATACTCGAAGCTTTAAAATTATTGGTTCGGCCTGACAGAATACAAGTGAAATCCAATATATCTGACGGAACCATGAGCTCATTAACAAAAGAGGTTCTTGGATTATATAGTGACCCTGCAACTTACAATGATGCGCTTTTAGAATTGTTCGTACAATCGAGGTCTCCGTCTGAGGCTATTTCAAGTTCAGCGAATGAGAAACTTCAAAGATATGGACTAAGATTTATTGTTGAAGACAATAAGATTACTCTTCAACAAAATCTTTTGAATAGAGCATTAGGTATCTTTGGGATTTAACATACACCATGAGATCATTCTCCCAATCATCCAATCCATTAACAAAAGATATCCATACAAGAATGCCCTTTTTGCGGTTAAAATTAACTTATTAATTTTTAAACACTTGTCAATAACAATTTATTTCTAAATGAGTTCAGATAATTCTTCCGATAACCCAACTACACCTAATACTCCAAAAAACACATTAAGAGTAGTACAAACCGATATTAACGACGAAATGCGCTCAAGCTTCATCGATTATGCGATGAGCATTATTGTGAGCCGTGCTCTTCCTGACGTTCGCGATGGTTTAAAACCCGTCCACCGTAGAATCCTTTT
The DNA here is from genome assembly GCA_033761855.1 of Candidatus Caenarcanales bacterium. GTDB lineage: Bacteria > Cyanobacteriota > Vampirovibrionia > Caenarcaniphilales > Caenarcanaceae > JANRMG01. The sequence goes on along the minus strand of JANRMG010000023.1, from coordinate 2,538 downwards.
CGCTATGAGCGAGATAGGCCTTTCCCCAGACAAACCTTATAAAAAATGTGCACGTATTGTTGGGGAAGTTTTGGGTAAATATCATCCTCACGGTGACACGGCCGTCTATGACGCTTTAGTCAGGCTTGCACAACCATTTTCTTCTCGCTATCCCCTCACAGCGGGGCACGGTAACTTTGGTAGTTTAGACGATAACCCTGCTGCCATGAGGTATACAGAAGCTCGTCTATCCAAGGTTGCAGTCGATGTTTTGGCTGATATTGATTCTGAGACAGTTGATTTCCAGGACAACTTTGACGGCAGTTTAAAGGAACCAATTGTACTTCCATCAAAGCTCCCAGTACTTCTTCTCAATGGTTCGAGCGGTATTGCTGTCGGGATGGCCACTAATATTCCTCCTCACAACTTGGGTGAAGTAATAGACGGATTGGTTCATTTAATCGAGAATCCAGAGGCTTCGATTAGGGATTTGATGCAATTCATCAAGGGACCCGACTTCCCTTCGGGCGGTATGATTATGGGCATGAAGGGCATCGAAGATGCCTTCCACACCGGTAGAGGCAGTGTTCCTGTTAGAGCTTTAACCGAGATTGAAGAAATTGGTGGCAAAGTAAAGAATCCTGCCATCATCGTTAAAGAATTACCTTATTTAGTCGGCCCTGAATCCTTGATTCAAAAGATAGCTGACCTGGTTAAAAATGAAAGAATAACCGGAATCGCTGACTTGAACGATGAGTCGGGCCGCCAAGGAACTAGAGTTGTTATTAAATTAAAACGGGACGCCAATCCAGATGTTGTTCTGAACAACCTTTTCAAGTTCACTCCTCTTCAGCAAAATTTCCCGGTTAACACTCTGGCGCTTGTTAATGGCCGTCCACAGCTTTTAGATCTCAAGAGCCTCTTGCATCATTTCATTGAGCACAGAGTCGAAGTTGTCACCAGAAAAGCCAAATACGATTTAAGAAAAGCCAACGAAAGATCACATATAGTAATTGGTCTTCTAAAAGCTCTGAGCATGCTTGATAAAGTTATTGCTCTAATCAAAGGATCCAATTCAACAGATGAAGCAAAAAAAGCTTTAATGAGAGAGTGTGACCTTTCCGAAAGACAATCAGAAGCCATTCTTGAAATGCAGCTTCGCAGATTAACCGGTCTTGAACAAGACAAGTTACAAAAAGAACACCTTTCTCTTCTCGAAAGAATTGCCGAGCTTGAGAAACTTCTTTCCAGTCGCGAATTTATTCTTGAAAATATTAAAGCTGACCTCATAGAGATGAAGGCCAAGCACAATAATCCGCGCATGACCCAAATCCTTCCATCAGACGGAGAATTCACCACTGAAGATTTGATTCCAAATGAGACAATGATGATTTTCCTAACATCACAGGATTACATTAAACGCATACCAACAGAGGTATTTGAAAGCCAAAACCGTGCAGGAAGAGGCAAAGGAGGAATAGCCACCAGAGAAGAAGACGATCTTCAACACTGCTTAACCGCTAGAATGCACGATGAGCTGCTGTTTTTCACCAACCGAGGCGTTGTTTACTCCGAAAAGGTTTACCAAATCCCTGAAGGAACGAGACAAACCAAAGGTAAGGCTGTAATTAATATTGTTCCTCTCATTCCGGGCGAAACCATCACGGCTGTTATCCCAATCTCCAAGGATATTGATGTCAATCAAACTCTCATCATGCTTACCAAGCTGGGGACTATCAAGAAGATTAATTTGGGATCTTTTACCAATATTAGACGTTCAGGAATTATTGCTTTGAATCTATCGGATGGAGACGAGCTTTGTTGGGTAAAAATGGCTAAGCCAGAATCCCACATTGTTCTTGCAACCCACCAAGGGATGGTTATCCGCTATGCTGAATCAGAACTAAGACCTTTGGGAAGAACCGCTGCAGGCGTAAAAGCAATTAATCTGAGAAAAGGCGATAAATTGATTAGTTGTGCTACGTTCGATCCAAAGCAAGAAGATGATACTTATTTGTTGTTAGTAACTGATGATGGCTATGGTAAGAGAGTTCATACCAGTGAATTTAGAGACCAAAAGCGCGGTGGAACCGGTTTGATTGGAACTAAGTTTAAGAAAGATGTTAGTAAGCTCGCTGGAATCTGTGTTGTGAAAGACGATAACGAAGTGATTATCGCCACCGCAAATGGGGTAATTCTGAGACAAAAGTCCTCAGATATCCCAACCCAGAGCAGAATGGCAACGGGAGTAAGATTGCAGCAAGTTGACGATAAAGACAGAGTTGTTTCAATCAACCCTATAAATGCCGAAGTAGAACAATCTTCGACTTTAGTAGCGGGTGAAGATAACCAGCTTGAGGAAATTGTAGATAATGACTGAAAGCTCAACCTAAGCAATAAGTTAAATAAGTTCAACTATTTTGAGAAACAGACATTGCCTCTTTTTTAAGCAAAATTTTGTTGGCTTTAATCATTATTAGAAGCTCTTCAATTTCACCCCTTTTCGAACCATTTGAATTAATGGTCCTTCTGGCCGTAATTTTATTAATTGAAGCAGCC